>JABFWM010000517.1 GCA_013362195.1 Acidobacteriota bacterium | reverse complement strand
AGCGCCGGCTCGCGCGCGGCCGCGGGCGCGGCGGAACGGCGCTCGCGCGTATAGCGCGCGCGTGGCGCGCGGCTCAGGACTCACGTTCAGGGCTCAAGGTCTCCTGGGTGGGGCTTAAGGCTTCAGGCTTGAGTCTTCAAAGCTACCGCACGCGATTGACGGCGACGAGATCGCCGATGTAAATCGCGTCGCGGCTCGATTCGATGCTGACCAGCGCGCTGTGCGGGCCGACGGCGAGCGCGCGCGCCAGGCCGATGCGCACGATCGGGCCGCGCCTCTGCACCGGCTGATCGCCGTAGCCCATGCCGGGGTTGCGGCCGAACACCATGTCGCGAAAGATCGTGAGCGTCTGCCCCGCGCGCAGCCCCTGCTCGCTGCCTTGATCGATCAGCATCACCGATCCCGGCGCGGCGCTCTGCCGCTTCTCGTCGCCCATCGCGATCCGCGCCGGATGCCCGAAATCCGGTTCGCCGCCGACGCCGGCGTCGGCCGGCAGCACCGGATCGACGAAGGGGTCGAGGTAATCGCCCTCCATCACGCCGTCGCACGCGTGCGTCACGGTGGCGACCGCCATGTCGGGCTGCGCGTCCACAATCTGGATCCATCCGGCGGTGTGCACGCTGGTCGCGCTCGTCGGCAGCGTCCACCGGGTGAAGCGATCGCGCACGACCCGGCGGACGAAGTACTGCTGTTCGACCCGCAGCCCCTGGTTGGTGCCGGCGTTGATGACGAGCGGCTCGTTCGGACCGAAGAGCATGCGGCCGCGCTGATGACTGCCGACGACGCGGAGCGTCCGGTCGGGCGGGCCGGCAAGACTCAGCGGGGCGCACGCGACCTGCAGCCGGCGGCTCGCGTCGGTGGCATGCGGAGGAGCCTGGGCGAAGAGGGAGACGGACCAGCCGAGCACGACGACGAACGCGAAGTGCTTCATGATGGCGATCCTTTGGCTTTGAGCGTGGCCTGCAGCTCGTCGATCCGTCTGCGCGCACGCTCGAGGTATTCGCTCTGCTCGAACTCCTTCACCAGGCGCTCGAACAACGGGAGCGCTTCCGCGGGCTTCTGCACCGCGACCAGCGATTCGGCGAGATAGTAGTAGACCGCATCGCGGTTGCTGTACTGCGGGTCGGAATCGACGAGCGGCTTGAGCCGTCCGATCGCGCCGGGATAATACTTCATCCGGTAGTACTGCTGGCCGACGGCGAATTCGGAGTCGCCCAGCCGATCCTTCGCCTCGCGCAGCCGCTGCCGGCCTTCCTCTGTCACCGGCGAATTCGGGTACCGCTCGACGAACACGGTCAGCTCGCGCACGGCATCGCGGGTTTCCGTCTGATCGCGCGCCGGCGCGCGCATCTGATAGAAGTGCGCCATCCCGAGCTTGAACTGGGCGTAGTAGGCGCGCTCGTGCGTCGGATAGAACGCGAGGAACTCGCGGAACTCGTTGATGCCCAGCACGAACGATTCGGCCGAGCCATCGCCGAGATACGAATCGCCGATGCCCAGCTTCGCGTCGGCCCGGAAGGGGCTTTGAGGATAGCTGTCCACGAGCTGGCGGAAGTACTCGCGCGCGACGATCCAGCGCTTGTTGTTCAGCGCCTCGGTGCCACGTTCGAAGAGAAACTTGTCGGGCTCGGGCGTGCCCGTCGGCGGCTTCTTCGCGCCGCCGGTCGCGCAGGCCGCGATCCACAGCGCGACGAGCGCCAGCGCCGCCGCGCGTGACATGCGAGCCATTACCGGCCGGCGCTTTCGAGCAGCGCCAGTGACGACGTCAGCCATCGATACTCCGCCTGAATCCCTTCCGTGAGCGGGACCTTCGGCTCGAAGCCGAGGTCCTTGCGCGCCAGCGACGTGTCCGCGTAGGTGTCGCGCATATCGCCCTTCTGCGTCTCTTCTCTGTGCACCTTCAGCGGATGGCCGGCGACCGCCTCGATGATCCGGATCACCTCGTTCATCGAGACGCGCGAACCGCCGCCGACGTTGTAGGCGCGTCCCGGAACGCCGCGTTCACCGGCCGCGATCGTCGCCGCCACCGCGTCGCTGACGAACGTGAAGTCGCGCGTCTGCTCGCCGTCGCCATAGAGCGCGATCGCGTCGTTCTTGATCGCCGCTTTGATGAACTTGTGGAACGCCATGTCGGGCCGCTGCCGCGGCCCGTAGACGGTGAAGTAGCGCACGGCCGTGGCCGGCACCTTGAAGTTGACGTGATAGAGGTAGCCGAGCTGCTCGGCCGACAGCTTGGTGACGCCATACGGCGAGACCGGCCGCGGCAGCGCGTCCTCGCGCATCGGGATCGACGCGTTGTCGCCGTAGACCGACGAGCTCGACGCGTAGACGAACCGTTCGAGCGGCACCCCGACACACGCTTCGAGCAGATGCTGCGTCGCGTCGATGTTGTTGTCGGTATAGGTGCGGAAATCCCTGCCCCAGCTCTTGCGGACGCCCGCCTGCGCCGCCAGATGGAACACGTGCGTGACGCCCTCGAGCAGTGCCGGAAGATCCGCGTCCTGAATGCGTGTTTCCGCGAACCTGAACCCTTCGCGGAGCGTGTTCTCCTCGAGGTTCTTCTCCTTGATGCCGCGCGGATAGTAGTCGGTGAAACAGTCGATCCCGACCACCGTCGCGCCGCGGTCGAGCAGCGTGGCGCTCAGATGCGACCCGATGAACCCGGCGGCGCCGGTGACCAGCGCTTTCACGACGCGAACACCTCGCGGATGCGCGCCGGCAGCCGGCACGGCCGGCCGCTCGGATCCAGCGCCGCGTGAACGGTGCGGCCCGACGCCGTCAACACGTCCGCCGCATCGTCGCGGCGGAACACCTTGTACTCGAACTCCATGCGCACCGGTGACAGCATGCGTCCTTCCGTCCTCACCTCGATCTCGTCGTCGTACTTCGCGGGGCGGTGATACTCGCACTGCGCTTCGATCACCGGCAGCGAGATGCCCGCGTGCTCCATCTCGCGGTAGGTCCAGCCGAGCGATCGCAGCAGATCGGCGCGCGCGACCTCGAACCAGACGAGATAATTCGCGTAGTAGACGACTCCCATCTTATCGGTTTCCGCGTAGCGCACCCTGAGCGTGGACGTGGACGAGGGCATCAGGAGGCAACCGGCGTCGAGGCCGCGGCGCGCAAGGCCCGCGTGGCCGCCGCCGGATCCGGGCTGCCGAAGATGGCGTTCCCGGCGACGAGGATGTCGGCCCCGGCGGCGACGATGCGGGGCGCGGTGGTCGTGTCGATCCCGCCGTCCACTTCGATGGGCGCCGTCGATCCGGCCGCGCGCAGCAGTTCGCGCATCGACCGGACTTTAGACTCCGACCGCGCGATGAAAGTCTGGCCGCCGAACCCGGGGTTGACGGTCATGACCAGCACGTAATCGACGTCTCCGGCGAGCTCTTCGAGCGCGCTGATCGGTGTCGCGGGGTTGAGGGCCACGCCGGCTTTCGTGCCGAGGCTCTTGATGAAATGCACGGTGCGATGCAGGTGGACCACCGCTTCGGCGTGGACCGTGATCATCGACGCACCGGCCTGCGCGAACGCCTCGACATAGCGATCGGGCTCCTCGATCATCAAGTGGACGTCGAGCGGCACGCGGGCGCGGCGCTTCAACGCCGCGACGACCGGCGGGCCGATCGTGATGTTCGGCACGAAGTGGCCGTCCATGATATCGACGTGAATGAGATCGGCGCCGGCGCGTTCGACGAGGGCGATCGCGTCGGCGAGCGCGGCAAAATCCGCTGACAGGATCGACGGCGCGATCAGCAGCCGGCCGGCAGCGAGCATCAGCGGCTCACCTCGAGCGAGATGGTCTCTCCCGGCGCAACCTGGAAGCCGCCTTGCGGGCTCTGGCGCAGCACGATGCCCGCCGGCACCCCCGGGTAAGGATGATCGCCAACCACCGAGACGCGGAAACCGCGCGTGCGCAACAGGTCCGCCGCGCGATCGCCGTTGACGCCAATCAGATCGGGCATGACGTAGGTGGCGCCGTATTCGCCGCGGTTCACGAGCAGCGCCACCTGCGATCCGCTCGATTTCGCCGCGGGGGTCTGCGCCACGACCGTGCCGGCCGGATAATCCGCGGAGCGGATCTCGGCGATGTTCGCGAGCTGCAGCCCGTCCTGCTGCACCCGCAATTGCGCCGTGCGCTCCGACTCGCCAAGCAGCGCCGGCACGATGTTCGATCGCGGGCCGGCGCTGACCCAGACCTTCACGCTCCGCTCGCGGCGTGTGCGGACGCCCGCCTGCGGATCCTGGCTGATGATCTTGCCGGCAGGGACCGTCGCGTCCACGCGCCGCGCTTCTTCGACCTTCAGGTTGAGCCCCATCTGTCCCAACACGGAGCTGGCCTCGTTCACCGTCCTGCCGCCGAGCGGAGGCACGACAACGTCGCGCGTCTTCAGCGCGATGCGCATCGCGACGACCGCGAAGAGCACGTAGGTCAGCAGCAGGCCGCCCGCCAGGAGGAGCCGCTTGCCCGCACCCCAGACGCGCGTCGTAAAGGCCATGAATTCAACAGTGTACCGCAACTTTCGGACGGTCCACCAGCAGAGCCGCGTAGAACGCTTCGAGCCCGTCCCGAAACGGGAGCGTCCGCAGCTCGCCACGCTGTTCGAACGTCGCATGCGTGTCGAGAAAGGACGCGACCACCGCCTCGTTTTCCTCGGGCTCACTCGAGCAGGTCGAGTAGACGACGCGGCCGCCCGGGCGGAGGATCGCGGCCGCATGATTCAGGATCGCCAGCTGGGTCGCGGCGAAGCCCGCGAAGTCCTCGGGAGAGCGGCGCCAGCGAATATCGGGATCGCGGCGGATGGTGCCGAGGCCCGAGCACGGCGCGTCGACCAGCGCGGCGTCGAACACGCGATCGAACGGCAGCGTCTGCCGCGCGTCCGCCTGCACGACGCGGACGCAGGCCGCACCCGATGCCCGCACGGTCGTCGTCAGGAGGTCGATGCGCCGCGCGCGCACGTCGGCCGCGACGATCCGCCCCTCGTCCCGCATCATCGCCGCCATCTGCGTCGTCTTGCCGCCAGGAGAGGCGCAGGCGTCGAACACCGTCTCCCCGGGCTGAGCGCGGACGAACTCGCCGACGAGTTGCGACGCCTCGTCCTGGACCACGAACAGGCCCTCGTGGGCGAGCGGCGTCAGCAGCGGGTTGCCGGCGCGGACGATGAGCCCTTGGGCAGCGTGGGCCGCGGGCTCGACGCGCACGCCTGCGGCCGCGAGCGTCTCGACCAGCTCGTCTCGTGTGGTGCGCAGCGTATTCGCGCGCAGCGTCAGCGGGGCAGGGTCGTTGTTGAACTCGACCCAGCGCGCCGCGTCGGCGTAGCCGACGCGATCGAACCAGCGCGCCGCGAGCCAGCGCGGATGCGACAGCGTCGTTGCGAGATAGTCGATCGCCGCGTCACGATCGTGACGGTCGCGCGGTTCCGGCGGCAGCGGCAGTCTGCCGCGCTCGCGTGACGCGCGGCGCAGCAGCGCGTTCACGAAACCCGCAGCGCTCCCTTTCCCCGCCTTTCGCGTCATCTGAACCGCATCGTCGACGACAGCGGCCGCCGGCACGCGGTCCAGATGCAGCAGTTGGAAGAGGCTCAGGCGCAGGATCGTCAGGACTTCGCGATCGAGCTTCCGCGGATCGCGCTTCGCGAAGCGCGCGACGACGTGGTCGAACGCCGCCTGCCACCGGAGCGTCCCGGTGGCGATCTCGCCGGCGAGCGCGCGATCGCGCTCGTCGGCCAGCGGGCGGCGCGCGCGCGCGAGCGCGGCCGGGAGATCCACGCCGCCGTGTGCGACGGCCAGCAGCGTCTCGTACGCGGCGAGCCGGGCCGGAGCGATCACGTGCCGAAGCGATCGCCGATCGTCAGGCGATGCCCCGCCAGGAACTCGCGAACCGCCATCGCGCGGCGGCCTTCCGGCTGCAGCTCGAGGATGCGCAGGGAGGTCCCTTCGCCGGCGGCGACGATCAGATCGTCGCCGTGCGCGGTGACGATCGTGCCGGGCGGCTCGGAGCGGCCGTCGGCGACCACGCTACGGCGAATCACGTAACGCGCCCCGTGCAGCGTCGTCGAGGCCAGCGGCCATGGCTGGAGCCCCCGCACCTTGTCGTGAATCACGGCGGCGGGCGTGGTCCAGTCAATCACCCCCTCTTCCTTGGTGATTTTCGCGGCGTGCGTGGCGCGGGCATGGTCCTGCAGCGTTTCGACGGCGCGCCCGTTGGCCATCGCGTCAACGACCTCGACCAGGAGCGCCGCGCCGGCGACCGCCAGCGCGGCTTCGATCTCGCCGCTGGTCGCGTCGGACGGAATCGGCACGACGGTGGCCGAAAAGGTTGGTCCGGCGTCGAGCTCGGTCACCACCCTCATGATCGTCACCCCGGTCTCCGCGTCACCGGCGAGCACGGCCCGATGCACGGGGGCCGCGCCGCGGTACTTCGGCAACAGGGACGCGTGCACGTTGATCATCCCGAGCGGCGGAATATTGAGGAGCACGTCGGGCAGGATGCGGCCGAATGCCGCGACGACGCCGAGGTCGGGTGAGACATCTCTGATCTGCTGCAGGAACGCGTCGTCTTTGATCCGCGTCGGCTGCAGCACCGGCACATGGTGATGGAGTGCGATCTGCTTCGTCGGAGTGGGCTGGAGCTGCTGACCGCGCCCGCGCGGCCGATCCGGCTGCGACACGACGGCAACGACGTCGTGGCGGGAGTGGAGGAGCGCCTCGAGCGAGGGAACCGCAAAGGCCGGCGTGCCGAAGTAGACGATCCGCAGCCGGTCGCGCCGCACAGCGCCGGAGGATTCCGTCATCGAGCTGCGATGATCCGTCGGTCCGTGCCCATCCCGCTATCGGCGTCCATCCGTGTGCGTCCGTGGTGGATTACCACTTGCCGGTCTTCCGCAGCTTCTGGATCTTGCGCACGATCAACTCGCGCTTGATCCCGCGCAGCCGATCGACGAAGAGGATCCCGTCGAGATGATCCATCTCGTGCTGAAAGGCGCGCGCGAGAAGGCCGCTCGCCTCGACGGTCTGCTGCTCACCGTGGCGGTCCAGTCCCGCGAGCACGGCGCGCGCCGGCCGAACCACCGTCGCGTTGAAGCCGGGCGCGCTGAGGCACCCTTCTTCTTCGAGCTGCGTGCCCTCGCGTTCGACGAATGCGGGATTCACCATCACGATCAGGTCATTGGCGTTCTGACCGATCGAGAGATCGACGACGAAGACGCGCCGCAGCACGCCAATCTGGTTGGCCGCCAGGCCGATGCCGGGGGCCGCGTACATCGTCTCGATCATGTCGTCGATCAGCCGCTGCAGGTCGTCGTCGAAGGCCGTCACGTCAGCGGCGCGTTCGTGAAGAGGGCGCTCGCCATATCTCAGGATCGGCCGAATCATCGTTGACCGGGGAGCGCCGCCCCGTCGGTCCTCCCTGCATGCCGGGTCGCGCGGGGCCCGGGCCGCGCTCCACCTGCCTCGCTCACGTGCTGTCGATCGTTCGCGCGCACGTCAGCGGGCCTGGTGCGAGAACCGCGCGCGCAGCGCCGCGTCGGACGCCGACATCGCGCGATCGAGCGCCGACACGGAATCGGCGCCGAAGCGCTCGAGCAGCGCGTCGGCAAGCACGAGCGCGACCATCGCTTCGCCGACGACGGCGGCGGCCGGAACCGCGCAGACGTCGCTGCGTTCGATCGCGGCGAGCGACGGCGCCTTCGTTACCAGGTCGACGGAGCGCAGCGGTTTCATCAGCGTGGAAATCGGCTTCATCGCGGCGGTGACGCGCAGGTCCTCGCCGTTCGTGACGCCGCCTTCGAGGCCGCCCGCGTTGTTGGTCGGGCGGGCCACGCCGGTCACGTGTGCGTGGCTCTCGTCCGGCACGATCTCGTCGTGGACGCGAGATCCCGGCAAGGCGGCGACCTCGGGCCCCGCGCCGATGCCGACGGCCTTGATCGCCGGGATGGACATCAACGCCTGCGCGAGCCGTCCGTCGAGCTTGCGATCCCACTGGACGTAGCTGCCGAGCCCGATCGGCACACCGGTCGCAATCACTTCGAACGCGCCGCCGAGCGTGTCGCCGGCCTCCTTCGCGCGATCGATTTCGGCGATCATCTGCCGCTCGATTCCGGCATCGACGCACCGGAGCGGAGCGTCGGCGTCGAGCGCCGCGGCTTGGTCGAACGTGACCGTCAGATGGTTGGGGAGGGCGACCCCGGCAATCCGGAACACGTGGCTGGCCAGGCGGATCCCCGCGTGCGCGAGCAGCTGCCGCGCGAGCGCGCCGGCCGCGACGCGCGCCGCGGTTTCGCGCGCGCTGGCGCGCTCGAGGATGTCGCGCAGATCGTCGCGGTCGTACTTCGCGCCGCCCGCGAGATCCGCATGGCCCGGACGCGGACGGGTGACGGGCGCGCGTCGCGCTCCACCCTCGCCCTCGGGCGGCGCCGTCTCGCCGACGCGCATCGTGTACTGCCAGTTCGTCCAGTCGCGATTCTCGATCATCATCGCCACCGGACCGCCAATCGTCTCGCCCGCTCGCACGCCCGACAGGATCTCGGCCTTATCGGATTCGATCGCCATCCGACGGCCGCGGCCATAGCCGCCCTGACGGCGTCGCAGCTCGCGGGTGATGGCGTCGTGATCGATGGAGAGGCCGGCGGGAAGTCCTTCGAGAATCACGACCAGCGCGCGGCCGTGTGATTCACCGGCCGTGAGAAACCGCAGCATCGGCCTGAAATTGTATACGAACCCTCTCGTCCCCATCATTCTCGGGCGCGCCGGCGTTCGCGAACGCCTGGCCGCGCTAACGATCGATCCCGTCAACCGACCTGCACCTCGTCGATCGCGCGCAAGTCCATCGGCTCGAGGACCGCGCGCAGCACCGAACCACCGGCGCGCGGCGGCAGCCCACGCGTCGCCGGCGGCGCCGCGGACGCGCCAAGGCGTCGAGCCGTTCTGACAGAAACCGCCGCATCAACACGATCCCGACAACGAACATTCTGCGCACCGTGGCGGCGCCGCGGCGCGCATCGTGCGTGGATGCCGCACGTTCGCGTCCGGCGATCTTCTTGCAAGCCGTCGCCGCCGTTCACCATGCGGCTGCTCGGCGATCGTTTCGTCATCGACGGCGTCACCGCGATCGATCTCGCGACCGGCACACCGGTGCGTCTCACGATCGAGGACGGTCGTACGCGCGACGCGCTCCGCGAACGCGATCGCGTGTGCACCGAGCTTGCGGGCATCCGGCACCCGCTGCTGCTTCCCCTCGTGGACTTCGGACTCGCGGCAGGGCGCTGGTTCGAGGCGCATGCGGCGGCGCCGCCGCTGCGCGCATCGCGCGATGTGTCGCGCAGCGCGGCGCTGCATCTCGTGCGCTTTCTCCATGCGCGCGGCCTCGGCGGCGATACGGCCGCCGTGAGCGGCCACCTGCGGCCGGCAATCGACGGACCGCGCGTCGCGTGGCGGCCGCTCGGCGTGATGCTCGTCATCCGGTCATCGATCGATGCGATTCGCGCGGTGATGGAAGCGCACGGCCCGCCGGGCGTCACCCGCGTGACCATCTGTGGTCCGCCGGGCAGCGGCCTGCGCACGGCCAGGCTGCTGCTGGCGCGGGCCGCGCGCCTCGCCGGGTTCGTTCCCGTCGATCGGCACGCGGTGCAGGTGACGCCGGGCATCGCGCACGCGCTCGAGGGTCGCCACCTGTGCGTCGCCGATTGGCTGTCCGCGGATGACTCGCTGCCGCCGGTGCTCGCGCGCGCGGCCGCGGCCAGCAACCGGCGGCACGTGTGGATCCGGTTTCGTCGCGAGCCTCCGTGCGGCAGCCACGCCGCAGCGCTCGAGCCCCTGACAGTGGCGGAGATGAGGGCCATGATTTATCGCGATCCCTGCCTGGGACCACACATCGAAGAAGTCGACGCCGTGACGAGGCTCGCGAACGGGCTGCCCGGTTACGCGATCGACGCGCTCACGCGCGTGAGGGGCGAACGGGCGGGCGCGCTCTGGGTACACGAAGTCGCGCCAGAGTACGTCGCCACACCGGGCACGTCGTGCCTCAACCCGAATACGTCCGCCGATGCCGGCGTCACACGCCTCGCTCGCGTCGTCGAGGCGGCGCGCGCGCTCCTCGCGCGCGGACGGCACGGCCGCGCCGA
>JABFWM010000523.1 GCA_013362195.1 Acidobacteriota bacterium | reverse complement strand
CGGCTGTTCTCAGTGCCCGGCACGGTCCGCCCTACACACCGGAAGACGCCCTTGCCACCTTCACGCTGGCGGACGGCTTCCGCATCGAACTGTTCGCGGCGGAGCCGCTCATTTCGGATCCGGTGGCCATGGAGGTCGACGAGAACGGGCGGCTGTTCGTCGTCGAAATGCACGGCTACCCGCTCGATCTGAGCGGGTCCGGGCGGGTGATGCTGCTGACCGACACCGATGGCGACGGGCGTCCGGACAGGAGCGTGGTCTTTGCCGATGGCCTGCGGCTGCCCAACGGCATCATGCGGTGGAAGAACGGCGTGCTCGTGACCGATTCACCCGATGTGTTGTATCTGGAGGACACGGACGGGGACGGCCGCGCCGACGTGAAGAAGGTGGTGCTCACCGGGTTCGCGCGATCGAACCCGCAGCACACGATGAACACGCCCCTCTACGGCCTCGACAACTGGATCTATCTGGCGAACGAGGGGCCGGCGCGCACGGTTCGGTATCAGGACCTGTTCGGCGATCCCGGCCATGACGTCCGCTATCCCGATCGCCCCGACGGACCGCGCCTGCCGACCGATGCCGGCGGCCGCAACGTCCGCTTCAAGCCGGACACGTTCGAGCTCGAGGCGCTTTCCGCGCGCAGTCAGTTCGGGCAGACGTTCGACGCGTGGGGCCACCATTTCCTGAACACGAACAGCCGGCACCTCTATCACGAGGTCATTGCCGCACGCTACGTGTCGCGCAACTCCGCGCAGACGGTCACGAACGTCGTCGAGCAGGTGCCCGACTACCCCATGCCCGCCGAGTTGTTTCCGGTGACCGCCAGCCCGGAATATCAGCTGCTCACCGACGTCGGCGTGATGACGGCGGCTTCGGGCGTCACGTGTTACCTCGCCGATCTGTTTCCGCCGGCGTATCGGCGGGCGACGTTCGTGGCGGAAAGCGTGCACAACCTCGTGCGCGTGGACTCCCTGCGCGACGATGGCGTCACGTTCAAGGCGAGCCGGATGTTCGACGCGCGGGAGTTCCTCGCCTCGTCCGACAGTTGGTTCCGCCCGGTCAACTTCTACATCGGTCCGGACGGCGCGCTCTACGTCATCGATTTCTACCGGAAGATCATCGAACATCCCGAATGGCTCGACGATGTGACCGCGAGCTCGAACGCGTTGTACGAGGGGCGCGATCGCGGACGCATCTACCGCATCGTACCGGCCGGCGCCGCCGCGCCCGGGTGGATGAATCGGATCCAGCTTGGGGCGGCTTCGCCCGCGGAGCTGGTGCGCATGCTGGCCAGCCCGAACATCTGGTGGCGTCGCCATGCACAGCGGCTGCTCGTCGATCGGAAACCGCGCGCCGCGATCGACGGCTTGTTCGATTTCGCGTCGAAAAGCGACGCTCCGCTCGGACGGCTGCACGCGCTGTGGACGCTCGAGGGCCTTGGCGCGATTCGGCCCGATACCATCGAATCGGCGCTCGGCGACTCCGTCGCCGGCGTTCGCGAGAACGCGATCAGGATCGCGGAGCATCATCTCGACGAGCCGCGGCTCGGCGAGCGGCTGCTGCGGATGGGGGACGATCCCGATCCGAAAGTCCGGTATCAGCTCCTGCTCACGCTGGGCGACCTCAGCGATGCCCGCGCCGAAGCGCTGCGAGGTCGACTGCTCGTCGACAACGTCGAGGACACGTGGATGCAGATCGCGGCGCTCTCCGCGCCTGGCGCGAACCCGCTCTCCCTGTTCCAGGCCGCGCGTGCGCGTGTGAGCGATCGGGACACGCCGGGACGCCGTGCGCTGTTCTCTCGCGTCGCGGCCCTCGCCGCGCGCGGCGACGCGCCGGCGACGCGTGAGCTGATCGACCGCGCGAGCGCGGCAGCCGAGGCGTCGAACGACTGGTGGCGCGCGGCCACGCTCCAGGGCCTTGCCGAAGGGCTTCGGGGCGCGAAGCCGCGCACCGGCGCGCTCGACGGACGACGCGGGCAGATTGCCGCCCTGGCGCTGCGCGCGACCTCCGGGTCGATCCGTCAGGCGGCGCGACAGGTGCTCGACGCGATTGGCGGCGGCGGCGCTCTCGATGCGTCGCTGGCCAGCGAAGCGGAACGCATCGCGACGGACGCGCATGGCGACGCCGGATCGCGCGCGGACGCCGTCTCCGTGCTCGCCCTGCATGACGGCGCGGCATACGCGAACCTGTTTCGTCGGCTGCTCGGCGCTGGAGAGCCGACGCCGGTGCAGACGGCCGCGGTGCGCGCCCTGGCGGCGCTGCCCGCCCCGGATGTCGCGAACGCCTTCATCGCCGCGTGGGAGCGGTGGACGCCGGCGGTGCGCGACGAAGCGGTCCGCGGCCTCGTCCGCGATCCCGCGCGCGTCGGCGCGCTGCTCGACGCCGTGGCGGCGGGGAAGATTCGCGCGACCGAGATCGATCGTCCGCTGCGCATCCGGCTCATGATGCTGGACGATGACGCGCTTCGAAACCGCGCGCGGTCGCTCTTCAACGTCGCGGCGGGTTCGCCCCGGGCGGCGGTCGAGCGGTACCAGGCGGCGCTCTCTCGGCCCGGCGACGCGCAGCGCGGACGTGAGGTGTTCAGCCGCACGTGCACCGTGTGCCATCAGTATCGAGGAGGCGACGGCGCGCGATTCGGTCCGGACCTCGGCGAGGTCCGCAGCCACACCCCGCAATCGCTGCTGGTCGACATTCTCGACCCCAACCACGCGATCGCGGACGGGTATGCGCTGTGGGTGGTGAAGCTCTCGGACGGCGGCTCGCTCACCGGGATCGTCGGCAGTGAGACGCCCACGTCGATAACCCTGCGGCTTCCCGGCGGCAGCGACACGACCGTGCCGCGCGCGCGGATCGACGCGATGCACATCGCCGATGCGTCCGCGATGCCCGAAGGGCTGGAAGGGCAGATCGACCTGCAGCAGATGGCGGACCTGATCGCGTTTCTCCGGCGAGGCATGTAGCGTGCGGGTCGTCCTCGTCTGCGTGCTCACGTGCTTCCTCGCCTGTGCCTCGACGGGCCGTCATCAACCCGCGCGCGCGTCCGAGCCGCTGCTGGCCGGCGTCAGCGAGCTCGACATCACGCCCGCGGAGCCGATCCGCCTGACCGGCTACGCGAACCGGACGGCTCCGTCGGAAGGCGTGCGCGGACGGCTGTGGGTGAAAGCGCTGGCGATTGGCGATCGTCAGCGCGTCGCCGTGCTCATGGCCGCGGATCTGATCGGCGTGCCGGCGCGCCTGGCCGACGAAGTCGCGCGTCGCCTCGAATCGCGCGGCGTCGACCGCGCGCACGTCGCGATCGCCGTGACGCATACCCACACCGGCCCGAGCCTTTCCGGCGTCCTTCCCGGTATCCTGGCGCCGCCGCCTCCGCCGGATCAGCAGGACACCATCGACCGCTACACGCGGGGCCTCGTCGAGACCTTCGAACGCGCGGCCGTCGCGGCGCTCGCGGATCGCCGGCCCGCGGTCATCGGGTGGACGCAGGGACGCGCCGGATTCGCGATGAACCGGCGCATCCTGAAGGATGGCAAGTGGACCGGCTTCGGGAGCGATCCCTCCGGCGTCGTCGATCACGACCTGCCGATGCTGGCCGTCCGCGCGCCGGACGGGCGGCTCCGCGCGGTGCTCGTGAGCTACGCGTGCCACGCCACGACGCTCGAGGGAAAGGACAATTTCGTGCACGGCGACTGGCCCGCCGTTGCGAAGGAGCTCATTCAGGGCCGCCATCCGGGCGCCATTGCCCTCGTGACGATCGGCACGGGCGCGGACGCGAATCCGAATCCGCGCGGCGGCGGCCTCCTCGACGTCGAGCGCCATGCGCGCGAGGTCGCCGACGAAGTCGACCGCCTGCTTCAGACGCCGCTGCACCCGCTGACGAGTGCTCCGGTCGGCCGCTTCCGCCGCATCGACCTCGCGTTCGCGGGCGTGGAGCGCGCCGCGCCGTACCCCGTACAGACGTGGACGTTCGGCGACGCGCTGACGATGGTGTTCCTGGGCGGGGAAGTGGTCGCCGACTACGGCCTGCGCCTGAAGCGGGAGCTCGACGCGACGCGGCTGTGGGTGAACGCGTATTCCAACGACGTCGCCTTCTACGTCGCGTCGCGGCGCATGATTCCCGAAGGCGGCTATGAAGTCGATCGCTCGATGCTCTACTACGGGCAGCCCGGCCCGCTCGCCGAATCCACCGAAGATCGCATCGTCGACGCGGTGATCGAGCTCGCGCCCGCGGCGCGGCAGACTACGGCGCGCGAGTGAACCGGACCTCGCCAGACGCCTTGTTCAGGGCGACGAGGTGATACGGCATCGTAATCACCTGCGTCACGATGTCCGACGGTTGCGGCTTCCGCTCGCGATAGGTGACGACGACGGCGCTGTCCTGTTTGTCGATCGCCGTGATCTCGACCGCGTAGCCGCCGGTCGGACGGTATCCCATGAAGACGGCGACGACCATCGACTGCGTGAAGTCGATCGTCGGCGCCGGCCGCTCGAGTGCGTGCTCCTTCCACAGCTTCTGCCAGTCGGCCGCGGTACGCACCACCACCTGCCGCGGTTCTTCGATCCCGCTCTGTCCGCCGCGGTCAACGGTCTTGAACGGTATGGTGTCGGCGTGCATCACGGAGAAGGAGATCAGGGACGCGACGGTTGTCAGAACCAACGGACCGAACATTGACGTCTCCCGGGTGACGCCGGCGCCCTGCACGTCGCACAGCCGGCGGCCGCTTACTGCGCTCCAGACCAGAACAGCAGGCGATTGGACGTTCCCGCCGGAATGCCGCTGAGTCTGTTCAACGAGGCCGCGTTGACGATCGCGTTTCTGACCGCCGCCGGCGAGGCCGTGCGGTTGTTCTGCAGGTACCGCGCCGCGACGCCGGCGACGTGCGGCGCCGCCATCGACGTCCCGCTGATCGTGTTGACGGCGGTGTCGCTCGTCGACCAGGCCGACGTGATACTCGATCCCGGCGCGAAGATATCGACGACGCTGCCGAAGTTCGAGAAGGACGATCGCGCGTCGTTGATCGTGCTCGATCCGACGGTAATCGCGGCGCTCACCCGCGCCGGCGACGAGGCGCTCGCGTTCGTGTTCGAGTTGCCGGCGGCGATGGCGTAGGTCACGCCCGCGTTGATCGAGTTCACGATCGCGGTGTCGAGCGCCGACGAGGCGGCGCCGCCCAGGCTCATATTGGCGACCGACGGGCTGACGTGGTGCCCCGTCACCCAATCCACGCCCGCAATCACGCCAGACGTCGTCCCGGAGCCGGAGCAGTTCAGCACGCGGACCGCGAACAGCCGCGCGCCCTTGGCGACGCCATACGTCGATCCGCCGATCGTGCCGGATACGTGCGTGCCGTGGCCGTTGCAGTCGATGCCGTTCCGGCCGTCGCGCACCGCGTCGAACGCGACCGCCGCGCGGCCCCCGAACTGGGTGTGCGTCACGCGAATGCCGGTGTCGATGACGTAGACGTTCACGCCGCTGCCCGTGCTCGTGTAGGTATAGGTCCCGCTGAGCGGACGCGAGGGCTGATCGATCCGATCGAGCCCCCAGGTCGCGTTCGACTGGGTGGTGACGATCTCCATCGGCGAGTCTTCCTCGACGAAGCGGACGCGCGGATCGCGGCTGAGGGCAATCGCGTCTTCTTCGCTCATCTCGGCCGCGAAGCCGCTGAGCGCGTGGGCGTACACGTGCTTCAGCCTGCCGGTGGCCGTGCCCGCGATCACCTGCTCGGCTTCAGCTTCCGCCGCAGCGGCATCGGCGGCCGTGCCCGTGGCGTCCTGGTCGAGCACGACGATGTAATGGTTCGGAATCTTCGCGGCCTTGCGATGGAACCGCGCGTTCTCGCTGGCGTGCTGCGCCGCGGCAGCGGCCGGCTCCTGCTGCGCGCGCAGCGGCACCAGCATGAGAACTGCCGCGCACACGGCAGCCAGGCCCGGCGCGCGTCGACGCACTCTCATCGACCCCTCCTTGTCGGCAGCGCACGAACGGTGACGTTCGCGGACACAGGGTCGAGACTAACACCATCGGCGGCGAAACGATGCATAGCCCGGGAATACCAGCCGTGGACGCTGCGGAGTGGAGGCGGGCGCGGGGGACTGCGCGTCCGCAGCGAGGCTCATGGCGTCCGGCGATGAGCCGTCAGCCATGAGCCCTGAATCGCCGGGTCTTACCAGCCGAGCCGCACGCCGAATCGCACCTGGCGTTCGCTGCCGTCCTGTGTGCTGGTGATGACGCCGAACCCGTTGAGATCGCGAACCGACCCGTCGGGGTTGAGGCGCAGGTTCGAGACATTGCCGGCGGGATTGCTGAACCGCGGACGGTTCGTCACGTTGAACGCCTCGACGCGCAGCTGCAGGTTCATCTGACGCGGCAGCCCGAACTGGCGGAACACGCCGAGGTCCCACGAGGCGACGCCCGGCCCGTGCAGCACGTTGAACGGCGCCGTGCCGAAGCGTGCGTCGGTCACGGGCGCGAAGGCGAGCGGATCGAAATACGGTGCGCTCCTGCCGATCCCGCCGAGGATCTGGACATCGGCCTTCACCTGATCGGCCCGCTGATCGTTTTCTGGCGCGTTGAGCGACGTGCCCGACGCGGTCACGCTGAACGGCGTGCCGCTGTAGAAGCTGACGATGTTGTTCACCTGCCAGCCGCCGACGATCTGCGACAGCACGTCACCGGAGTTGAGCCAGCGGCGGTTCGGGCCGAAGGGCAGCACGGTGATGTTGGTGATGTGCAGATTGTGCCGGCGATCGAAGTCGCTGTAGGACCGATTGAGGTCGTAGTACTCCGGAATATTGATGCGGAGCGCACCGTCGCTGTTCGGGTTGCCGGCAATGCCGGTCGACTTCGACAGCGTATAGTTCACCGCGAACTGCACGCCGCTCGAAAACCGCCGCTCGAGGCGCGCCTGCAGGGCGTTGTACTCGCTGTCGCCAATCGGCGCAATCAAGCGGGTCTGTCCGGTGCGGCCGAACTGGCGGTTCAACTGGCGGCCGGCTTGTCCCCCGCCAATCGGCGACCAGTTCAATTCCTTGAACCCGAGCTGATCGATCTGGCGCGTGCCGACGTAGGCCGCTTCGCCCACGAAGCCCCATCGCAGTTCCCGCTGCAGCGCGACGTTCCACGATCGGATCTGACCGCGTGTGAACGTGTCGGGGAGCGTGAAGACGGTGATCGGACTCGGGACGGGGACGACGCCCGAGCTGAGATCCGGGTCGGCGATGTCGGGGATGCCGTCCGAGAGCCGGCTCACGAAGCTCAACGAGTCGGGCGCATTGAGGAGCAGGTTCAACACCGCCGGATGGTTCGTCCGCAGCGGCCGTGCGAGCGAGTACGGATCGTTGGTGACGCCGAACCCGGCGCGGAGGACCATGCCCTCCGTCATGCGGTAGGTCATGCCGAGCCGCGGCGCGAACAGCGTCTTGCTGACCTTCACGCCGAGGTTCTTCGGCACCGAGCCGATGCCGCCGACGAGCATCGTGTTGGTGTTCACGTCGTAGCGCTCCAGGCCGCGATGCGCGCGCGTCGGGATGGGGAAGTACTCCCAGCGCGTCCCGTACGAGATCGTCAGCTTCGCGTGCGGCTGCCACTGATCGCGCACGTACATGCTGTATTGCCAGTTGCGGGTCGTGTACGGCTCGACGAGCTTGAGGCGTCCGATCCGATCGGGCAGGCCGAGGAGGAACGACGCGAACGCGTTGTACTGGTTGCCGCCCGGCCCGCCCTGGATCTGCGTCGGTCCGGAGCGGAAGCGGAAGCCGCCGCGCGCGCCGAAACTGTCGCCGCCGCTGATCTCGGGCTGGGTGTGGTTGAGCGCCTGATAATAGATGTCGGTGCCGGCGCGGACGTTGTGGCGCCCCTTCACCCAGTTGATGTTCATCACCCCCTGGTACTGATCGTCGCTGCGGAAGTACGGCATGAAGGTATCGACCGTGCCGAGATCCGCGTAGGTATCGAGATCGAAGAGCGGCGTGCCGCCCTCGTAGAAGTTCGGCCCGTTGGTGCCGGGCAGCCTCAGGAGATCGAGCCCTTTGCGCTGGCCGAGGTCCGACTGCGCCACGCCGGTGTTCATGCGGACGAAGCCGAAGTGGGCATCGAGCGCCAGCGTGGACGAGAGCGTATAGGTCGCGCCGGCAGATACGTTGTAAGTGTTGCCGTTCCCTTTCCCGGGGTTGCTGCTGCCCATCGGCTGGCCCTGCAACTGATCGCCGAACACCGTGCCGTTCTCGGTCACGAAGTCGAGCACGCTGAACCGCCCGAAGACCGAGAGCGTGTTGGACGCGTTCCAGTTCATCTTGCTGTCGAGCGTGGAGCGATTGAGGATGAACGGCGCCTGCGCGAAGTAGTTGTTCGTCTCGGGGATCGATCCGTTGGCGTCGCGCAGATTGGGAAGCGGAATCATCCCGATGAGCTGACGCACCGTCGGATCGATGCGCTCGGCCGGGATCACGTTGTTCGGAAACGCGGTGCGGCCGGCGCCGTTCGCGCTGCCCGTCAACGGATCGTAGATGGGCGTCGCCGAGGCGCTGAGATCGCCGCGGCGCACCGCCTCGGTCGGCACCGACACCGTCCGGTTCAACATCTGCCGGTCGCGCGTGCCCTCATAGCTCGCGAAGTAGAACACCTTGTTGTGGACGATCGGGCCGCCGAGCGTGCCGCCGTACTGGTTGTAGCGCCACGGGCCCTTGGACGTGCCGGGCGGCGCAAAGTAGCTCTGCGTGCGCAGCTTTTCATTGGTGTGGTACTCGAACGCCGACCCGTGCACCGTGTTCGTGCCGCTCTTGATCTGGACGTTGATGGCCGATCCGCCGGCCAGTCCCTGCTCCGCGTCGAAGCTGCCGGTCACCACGTTGACCGCTTCGAGCGATTCCAGCGCGGGGACGTAGGCCGCCACGTGGGGCAGCCAGATGTTCGTCGTGCTCACGCCATCGATGCGGATGTTGTTCGAGCTGCGGCTGGCGCCGTTCACGTTGAAGACGAGCGCGCGCGACGGGTTCGACGGTACCGAGTGCGCCTCCGCCGGCGGCGTGAACCCCGGGATCACCCGCAGCAGGTACTGATAGTTGCGGTTCATCGAGACCGGCAGGTTCACCAGCTCGCGGGCCTTGAGCTCCGCGCGCACTTCGGCGCGGTCCGTCTGGAGCACCGTCTGCTCGGCCGACACCGAGACGGTCTCCGAGAGCTGGCCGACCTGCAGGTCGGCGTCGATGCGCGTCACCGTGTTCAACGTGACGGGCACGCTGCTTCGCGTGAACGTGCGGAATCCCGTCAGCGCGATCGTGACCGCATAGGTCCCGGGTTGGACCGTGGGGAAGCGATAGGCGCCGGAACTGTCGGTCACCGCTTCGTGGGCGCCGCCGGTCTCGGTATTCGTGATCGTGACGGTTGCGCCGGGCACGGCGGAGCCGGTGCCGTCCGTGACGTTTCCGACGATCGATCCATACAACACCTGTGCGCCGGCGACCGACGGGGCGCACAGCACGACAACGAGGACGACCGGAATGGCCAGCCGGACGAACGTTTTCATGGCGGGATCTCCTCCTGAGCAGCCGTACGTGCTCGGACGCCGGCGAACCGCCGCGCCGAGACGAACGGCGCGTACCGTACGCCCCCTTTCGGGGCCTTGTCAATAAAGCCGGGCCGTAATACTCCACCAGGGAGCCTGTGCGGGGAACCATCGGGCAGCGGGGCTCGTCAAAGCCCATGCTACCTTGTTTGAGCAAGGTAGCTGCTCTGGCAATGCCACCGAACGACAAATTCGCCGCCATCCGCAAGGGCCTGCTCGAGTTCCTGATCCTGCGCATTGTCGCGTCAGGCAAGGTCTACGTCGCCGACATCCTGGACCGGCTGAAGGCCACCGACTTCGCGACCCAGGAAGGGACGTTGTATCCGCTCCTCAGCCGCATGCGGCGCGAGGGCCTCGTCGACTACGAGTGGCAGGAGTCCGACGTCGGCCCGCCGCGCAAGTACTACGAGCTCACCGCGAAAGGGCAGGCGCAGCTCGCCGACTTGAACGGCTACTGGAAACACCTGAACGCCACCATCGCCCAGCTTGGACGGTAAGCGATGCAGAAAGTCATCACCATCAACCTGAATGGCCACGCCTGCCAGCTCGACGAGCCCGGCTACGAGGCGCTGCACGAGTATC
>JABFWM010000370.1 GCA_013362195.1 Acidobacteriota bacterium | reverse complement strand
TGGAACTTCTTGTTGTAGGTCCAGAAGCCCGACACCTGATTGCCCCTCGCGACCTGATAGTTCACGCGCGCGGTGTAGTTGCGCAGGTTCGATTTGAAATCCTTGGGGAAGCCGATCACCTGCTCGAGGGTCGTGTAGTCGCGCGCCGACCCGAACCACCACAGACGGTCCCTGATGAACGGACCGCCGGCATCGGCGTTGAGGTCGTTCAGCTTCAGGAGCCGCGTCCCTTTCGTGATGCCCTGCGCGCGCAACTCGTCGTCGACGTTGTCGGCGGCGAACGCCTTCCCGGTGCCGCTGTAATAGACGTTGCCCTTGACGACGTTGCTGCCCGACTTGGGGATGATGTTGATGTTGGCGCCGCCGCCGCCGCCAATCTCCGCGCCCATCGCCGCGGTGTCGACGGAGATTTCCTCCGCAGCGTTGTAGTCCATGTAGTACATCGACCCGTAGTTCTGCGGGGTGTCGGCCGTCACGCCGAAGTAGTTCAAGTTGTAGTTCGACGCGCCGTGCGCGATCATGCCGGTCGACGTCGCCGCATTGATGCCCGCGGGATCCTGCCGCGCCATGACCATCCCGGGCAGCACCGTCGTCGCGCCGAAGATCGACCGCGAGGTCGGCACCGTCTGCAGCGTGTCGCGGTCGAGGCGCGCGCCAACCTTCGCGTTCTCGACGTCGACGATCGGCGACTCGCCGGTCACCGTCACGGTTTCCTGCAGCTGCGCGACCTTCATCTCGGCGTCGAGCGTCACCGTCTGGCGCACCGGCACGACGACGTCGGTGCGGACGAGAGTGGCGAATCCGGGCAGCTCGAACGCCACTTTGTAGGTGCCCGACGGCACCGCCGGGAACCGGTAGATGCCGCGATCGTTGGTGACCGCGGTCTGCGCACCCATGATGGCCGCGCCGGTGATCGTGACCGTAACGCCGGGCAGCAGTGCCCCCTGGTCATCGACGGCCCTGCCGACGAGTTCGCCGAAGTTCTGTCCGGTCTGCGCCGCGGCGCTCGCGCTGAGCAGCACGATCGCCGCAAGCGCGAGGCACACGCGGCGCGACCGAGGAGTACGTGACATCTCATCCTCCCTTTACCGGGGCTCCGCTCCCCCGGTCTCCCCGCGCGCTCGCCCGCGGGGATGCTTCTCGTGCGGCGGGGCCCGGCCCCCCGCCACGCTCACTGCGCGCCGCTCGCTGTTCGCAGCACGCTCCGCTACGTTCGCGTCCCGCGCCTGCTTGCTCGCGGGGGCCGTCTTGTCGCGGGAGGCGGCTCGCCGCTGTACTCGTTCGCAGTGAGAGTACGACGGCGGCATCTTACGCCCTTCGCTCTCCTGTCGCGAATCCGAAAGTGCTGATGTGTCAGGCGATCCTTACGAGAAGCTCCAGCGCAATGATGAGAAGGCACGACGGAGAGACGGACGGAAGGCGCAACCCGGCGCGGCTTCCGGCTCGGGTTCAGCGGCGGTCCACCATGTTGACTTCGCTCTTCCGTGCGCCATAATCGGCCCGGTACGATTTGCAGCGGCGAGACTGTCGGCGTTGCCGGTGAACCGCCCAGGAACCCTCGGCCGTGGCGCTCCGCGCTCATCACTTCAGATGCTGATCAGACAGCCGCCGTGTCCCATGATCATGCCGAGGTTGCCGGCGGCCGCACTATTCGTTGCCTTCTTGCGATTGCTTGCGCCGACGGGAATCGACGGGCAATCGCTCGACGTGCTGAGTCTCGATGGCCGTCACATCGATCCATTCCACGTCGCTCCCTCGACGCGTGCCACGGTGTTCGTGTTCACCCGGACCGACTGCCCGATTTCGAATCGCTTCGCGCCCACGATCGAGCAGCTTCGGCGCGAATTCGAGCGACGCGGTGTGCGATTCTGGCTCGTCTTTGTCGATCCTGCCGAGCCGGCTGACGCGATTCGCGCGCATCTCTCGGAGTACGGTCAACAGACGCTCGGCCTGCGTGATCCACGGCACACGCTGGTCGACTTCAGCGGTGCGACCATCACGCCCGAGGCGGCGGTGTACGTGAGCGGCGATGGTCCTGCTCGCCTGGCCTATCGAGGTCGCATCGACGATCGATACGTGGACTTTGGCCGCGCTCGTTCGCAGCCGCTAAGGCACGATCTTCGGGAAGCACTCGAGGCAGTGCTCGCGGGTCGCGCTGTTGTGCCGCAAACCACGGCCGCCGTCGGGTGCATCATCGCGGATCTCAGGTGACAGCATGGTGAGCCGGCCGGTCTTTCTCCCGGTGCTGCTCGCCGGCGTCGCATGGCTCAATGCAGCCTGCGGACGCGATGTGCAGGCGCGGCGCGGCGATGGTGCAGTGACGGGTCCGACCTTTGCCGGCGATGTGGCGCCGCTGCTCTACGCGAATTGCGTTCCGTGCCACCACGAGGGTGGCGCCGGCCCCTTCCCGCTCGTCCAGTACAGGGATGTCGCCCGTCGCGGCCGCCAGATCGTCAAGGTCACCGGGCGCCGATTCATGCCGCCGTGGCCGCCAGTTGCCGGACATGGCCGCTTCATCGGCGAGCGACGTCTCACCGACGCGCAGATCGAACTCCTCGCGCGCTGGGTACGCGACGGCGCTCCTGAGGGCGATCCGCGTGCCACGCCTTCACCGCCGCATTTTTCAACAACGTGGCAGCTCGGAACGCCAGATCTCATTCTCACGGCACCCGCGGGCTTTACGCTGGCCGCTGATGGCGGCGACCAGTTCCATAACTTCGTGCTGTCGAACCCGCTGACGAAATCGCGATTCGTGCGGGCGATCGAGATCCTGCCGGGCAAACCCAAGCTGGTCCACCACGCCAACATCCTTCTCGATTCCAGCGGTCTGGCGCGCAGGCGTGATGCCGCGGACGCGGTCGTCGGGTTTCCGGGCATGGACCTCGAGATTGCGTCGGCCCGGTTCGAACCGGACAGTCATTTCCTTTTTTGGAAGCCAGGATCGCCGCCCTCTCAAGAGTCCGACGATGCGGCCTGGCGCCTCGACCCGGGCACGGATCTCGTCCTCAACATGCACCTCCAGCCATCAGGAAAACCGGAGGAAGTGCGTCCCCAGATCGGACTGTACTTCACCGACAACGCGCCGACGCGATTTCCGATGCTTCTGCAGCTCGAACACGACGGCGCGCTGGACATTCCGCCGGGCGCCTCGTCGTTCACCGTGACCGACGAACTCGAACTACCGGTGGACGTGACGCTGCTGGCCGTGTATCCGCACGCACACTACCTCGGTCGGGAAATTCAGGGGATGGCACGGTTGCCGGATGGAACGACACGCTGGCTCGTGCACATCGCCGACTGGGATCTCAATTGGCAGGCCGTCTATCGTCTCGAGCAGCCGATGCCGCTGCCGCGGGGGACGGTCGTCTCGATGCGATGGACGTACGACAATTCCGCGGCCAATGTTCGCAACCCGCATACGCCGCCTGAACGCGTCGGAACGGGAGACCGGGCATCCGACGAGATGGCGCACCTGTGGCTTCAGGTCGTCCCCTCGCGTCCCGACGATCGCGTGCTACTTCAGGAAGCGTTGATGCGCGCGCGCCTGCGGAAGTATCCGGACGATTTCGTCGCTCACGCGAACCTTGGTTCGGTGTTGGAATCGCAAGGACGCTATGGCGAAGCCGTGGAGCATCTGCGCCGCGCCGTGTCCGTGCGCCCTCAACATGCCGCGGCTCACAACCTGCTCGGGTCCGCCTATCAGGCGTTGGCGAAATTCGAGCAGGCATCGGCAGAGTTCAGGGAGGCGCTGCGCCTGGAACCGGCAGGCCTGGATGCGGAGTACAACCTTGGCAACGTCCTGCTGGCGCAAGGCAGGCCCGCCGAAGCCGTGGCGTGTTTTCAGCGCGTGCTGCGGGCGGCGCCCGACGATGCAGCAGCCTTGAGCGATCTCGGGAGCGCCTACGCGATGCTGGGTCGCTACGATCAGGCGGTCGCCAGCTTCGAGCGGTCACTCGCGCTTCGCCCCGCCAATGGAATGGCGCACTACAATCTCGGATTGATTGCCGCGCGCCGAGGTCACGTCGCGGAGGCCCGAGTGCACTTCGAGCGTTCACTGGCCATCGATCCTTCGAGCGACGACGCGCGCCGCGCGCTCGACGAACTGAAGACCGCCCTTCGACGGAACGAGTGACCTGGAACTGACCGCGGCAGCGGTGAGAGGTGGCGGCCATCGCCCGGTGAGGATCCGCACTCGAGGAAGTTCTGCAAAAACCCGTAACTTCCGGCTTTAGCCGGAAGCCTCGCGACGGGCTTCCGCCTGAAGGCGGAAGCTACGGAATCGTAAAAAGACCCGTCGACCCGGCTTGGCCGTGCGGATCGCCGCGCGCGACCCGCGACTCCGTGGCTTCCGCTCGAGAGAGCGGAAGCCACGGGCGTCTTGTGTCTAGAACCGGTACTTCAGCGCGAACTGGAAGTTGCGCTGCGGATCGGCGCCGAAGTAGGCGGTCGAGGTGATCCGGCCGGCGTTCGCATTGTTGTTGCCCGGCACGCCGATTTCGGAATCGGGGTTGCCGAGATTGACGTGATTGAAGATGTTCACGGCCTCCGCACGGAACTCGATTTCGTGGTCGTTGAGGAGGGTGAATTTCTTGAACAGCGACGCGTCGGTGCGCCAGTAGCCCGGCCCGCGCAGCGCATTGCGGGGCAGGTTGCCGAACGTGCCCAGTGCCGGCCGTTCGAACGCGCTGCCCGCGCTGCCGATGGGCGTGGTGTTGAACCACTGGTCGCGCGTCTTCGGACCGTCTGGATCGCCAACGAGGTTCGGCCGGCCCGGGCCGACGTCGCGGTCGGCCCCCGAGTCACGGTAGTTGACGTTGAACGGCAGGCCGCTCTGAATGGTGGTCGTCTGATTGAACTGCCATCCACCCAGCACGCCGTTGCCCTTGAAGAAGGGCAACTCATACAGGGTCGAGATCGAGAAGTTGTGCATCCGATCCCAATCCGGCGGCCCGTACTCGAGGTCGGGCAGGTAGAAGAACTGATCGCCGCCGTGCTGGCGGACGCGTTGCAGCGTGTAGTTCGCCTGGACGGAGTAGCCGTTGGCGAAGTGTTTGGTGAGCTTCGTCTGCAGCGAATCGTAGCGGTTCGTGGCGCAGTTGCAGAACACCGAGATATCCTGCGTCCACCCGTAGCGCGAGAAGTACGGCTTGCGCTGATCGCGTGAGAGCGTGCCGAAGCCAGTGAGCGTCGGCTGATTGACGTTCACGTCGGGACCGTCGCCGATGAACACGCGCGCGCCGCGATTGCCGACGTAGCCCACTTCCGCCGACAACCGCGCGCCCAGCTCACGCTGGACGGTGACGTTGTAGGCATCGACCGTCGGCGGCCGCTGCTGGTCGGGCAGTGCCCGCGCGAAGACGCCGTTCGGCAGCGCGAACTGCCCGTTGCTCGGCACCGACACGAACACCGGCGCCGGCGCCGCCTGCGACAAATTGAACACCGCGTCGAAGTCGTTCGCGCCACTCAGTTGCTGCGCCGACAGCACCGGCAGGTTCTGCGTCACGGAGTGGCCGAACAGCGAGCCGAACACGCCGATATCGTAGCTGCGGCCGTAGCCGCCGCGGATCACCGTGCGCTCGTCCAGCTGATAGGTCACGCCGGCGCGCGGCGCCCAGTTGAGCGAGTTCTTGATGCCGCCGTTGAGCGGGATCCCGCCAACGCCGGCGACGAGGATGTTGGGCGACGGGATGTCGACCTGTCCGTCGCTCACGCTTGCGAGCAGGAATCCGCCCTTGCCCGCGCCGCTGACGGTCTGCGGATTGATGACGTCGAGACGCAGCCCGTAGTTGACGGTGATTTTCGGCGTGGCGCGCCACGTGTCCTGCGCGTAGTAGAAGTGCCGCCACTGCCGCTCCCCCGCGTCGGTGAACGGACTGACGTAGCGGCCGATGTGCGTGACGTCGCCGAGCAGGAAGGTCGCCAGGCCGAGGCCGCCGCCGTTGGGACCACGCGTCCGTGCATCGTTGAACGACAGCTCACCGGAGCGATGCTGGTCGCTCGGCACGCGCAGGTTCCAGGCCCGGCGGACGTCGACGCCGAACTTCAGCGTGTGCGTCCCCATCATGCGCGTGAGGTTCGTCACCAGCTGCAGCTGGCTCTCGTCCTGATCGAGCGGGCAGTTGCAGCGGTTCACGCCGAGGCCCGATCCGAAGTTGAACCCGCGGCTCCCTTCGACGAAGCCGCCGAACAGCCCCGACGTAAACGCGTTATCGAGGTTCAGGCCGCGAATGCCGGCATCGTTCGCCGGCGTGGTGCCGAAGTCGAACGGGAGCACGTTCACTTTGTATTTGAACCAGCCGGCGCGGAAGTCCCACACCATGTTCGTGCCGAGCGTACGGTCGAACCCGGTCGCGAGGCTCTGGTTGCGGACCTTCGACACGCCGCCCAGCGACACCAGCTCGGGACCGCCGCCCTGGCCGAACGCCGTCGGACCATCGCGCGTGAAGTTCGCGAAGCTGTAGCGTCCGAAGACGTTCAAGCGGCTGCTGATGCGGTCGTCGACGCGGAGGTCGAAGGTGTCGTTGTCGAACCGCTCGCTGCCAGAGGCCACGTAGTTGTCGCGGGTGCCGTTCTCGGTTCCCGTCGCGTTCGGCAGCGGGATGAGCCGCAGCAGCGCCTGCGCCTGCGGCGACAGGCGGTTCGAGGGAATCGTGTTGTTGGCGAACTGCGTGCGGCTCGCCGGGTCGCCCGTCAGGGGATCGTAGATGTTGATCCCGTACGCGCTGAGATCGCCGTTTCTCGCGGCAGCGGTCGGCACCGTCAGCAGGCGGGAGCCGCCGACGTTGCTCCGCGTGCCCTGGTAATCGCCGAAGAAGAAGATGCGATCGCGCTGAATCGGCCCGCCCACGGCGCCGCCGAACTGGTTCTTCTTCGTCTCGGGCAGGAACTTGCCGGTCTGGGAATTCCGTTGCGCCTGCGAGAATGGATTGCGCGACTGGAACCGATCGTCCTGGTAGAACTCGAACCCGCTGCCGTGAATCGCATTCGTGCCCGATCGCGTCTGCACCGAGACGACCCCGGCCGTGGCCTGCCCGAATTCCGCGTCGTAGTTCTGCGAGGTAATCTTCGATTCGCCGATCGCCTCGAAGTTCGGATTGATGACAATGATGCCGAGGATCGGATCGCGATTCTCGGTGCCGTCCAGCTGATACCCGGTGCCGCTGAAGTGCTGCCCGTTCACCATCGTCTGGGTCGAGCCCTGCGGGTTCTCGCTCGCGGCGTGCTGCCACTGCAGCTGCTGGGTGCCGGGCGTCAGCAGGATCAGCTTGGTGAAGTTGCGATCGAGCACCGGCAGGTCGTTGATCTCACGGCTCTCGAAGGTCGTCGCCACGTCGGCACGATCGGTCTTGAGCACCGGGCTGAATCCGGCCACCGTCACCGTCTCGCTGACCGCGCCGGTGTCGAGCTTCACGTTGAGCGGCGTCTGGGTATCGACGCTCACCTTGATCTCGGGGAAGACCGCCGTCTTGAACCCCTGCAGCTCGGCGCGCACTTCGTACGTGCCCGGCAGGAGGCGCTCCTTGGCGTAGTAACCCGACTCGTTCGTGACGACCGTGTCGGAGGTCTTGCGATCGACGCTGGTAATCGTCACCGTCGCTCCCGGCACGACCGCGCCGGACGAATCGGTGATGATGCCGCTGATGCTGCCGTAGACGGCCTGCGCGCCCGCGGTGAGCGGGGCGAGCGCGAACAGCACGGCCAGAAGAAAGAGAGAGTACCGAATACGCGGGCGGAAGAACGACGAGGTCGTCATCTGACACTCCAAGGAATCCTGAAGGTCTGAGGCCCTCCAACCGGAACAGGCTAGCGGATGCTATCACTGATGAATTGCCGATCAAACGGGATTTACGGAAGGGTGGCAGGGATGACATCGAGTCGCTGGCGGGTGCGATCGTGATGATGAGCTCGGCGCGCGGCGCTGCGGCGCTGTTCGCCCTCCTGATGCTCGGCGCCCAAGCGCCGTCCCCGCTTCGCGGCGGTGTGCCGCCGTTCGCGCGGCAGTCGGCCGGCCTCGAACTGCAGCGGCCTACGCACCCGGGCGCCTTCTTCGATGTCGTCGGCCGCCGCGCCGGTCTGTTCGGCTACGAGAACCGCGACGCGGAAGCGTGGATCTATCCGCTTCAGATCCTCGACGCGCTCTCCTTCTCGTTTCGTCTGAAGGGTTATCCGCTCGACATCGACGGCCGCACGATCATGTCGTCGATCGCGGTGCGCCCTGAAGCGACGACGTTCGTCTACGCGCACTCCGCATTCACGGTGCGCGAGATCGTCTTCGCCCCGATTGACGAACCCGCCATCGGCATCCTGCTCGACGTCAGGAGCGCACTGCCGATCTCGATCACCGCATCGTTCCGGCCGCGACTGCGATTGATGTGGCCGGCGCCGTCGATGACGCCCTCGATTTCCTGGGACGCCGACGCGCACGTCTACTCGGTGACCGAGGAGACGGGGCGCTACGCGGGGATCGTGGGATGTCCGCTGGCAACGGACGAATCGGTGATGCCGTACCAGGAAGAACCGCGCGACGTGCCGAACGCGTTCACGACGGGCTATCTCGAGCCCGCCGCCCTCAAGACCGCGTTCGTGCCGATTGTGATCACCGGCAGCCTCGACGGCCGCGAGCCCGCGAAGCGCACCTACGATCGGCTGCTTGGGTCGCTGGCCGAGCAGTACGCGCGCACCGCCGAGCATTACGACCGTCTCGAACGCGAGACGTTGAGGATCGAGACGCCCGACGATCGGATCAACAGCGCATTCGCGTGGTCGAAAGTCGGCCTCGACAAAGGACTCGTCGCAAACCCGACGCTGGGCACCGGCCTCGTTGCCGGGTTCCGCACCGCCGGTGAAAGCGAGCGCCCCGGCTATGCGTGGTTCTTCGGACGCGATTCGATGTGGAGCGCGCTCGCGACGACCGCCGAGGGCGCGTTCGAGACGACGAAAGCCGCGCTGGCCTTCCTCCGACGGTTCCAGCGGGAGGACGGAAAGATCCCGCACGAGATCTCGCAATCGGCCGGACTCATCCCCTGGTTCGACCGCTACCCATATCCGTGGGCCAGCGCCGACTCGACTCCCTTGTATGTGATCGCGCACGCGGATTACTGGCGCGCATCCGGCGACCGCGCGTTCATCGAGGCGGCATGGCCCTCGGTGGTCAAGGCCTACCGGTTCGCTGCCGCCACCGACACGGACAAGAACGATCTGATCGAGAACACGAACGTCGGTCATGGCTGGGTCGAGGGCGGCGCGCTCTACCCGGCGCACGAAGAAATGTACCTGCAGGGCATCTGGATCGAAGCCTCGCGCGGGCTGGCCGATCTCGCCACGGCCATGGGCGAGACGACGCTGGCATCCGAGGCTCGTGCCGCGGCGGAACGGACCCGGACATCGATGGAGCGGACCTACTGGTCGAACGATCGCGGCTTCTACGCGTTCGCCACCGCGCAACCATCGCGCCTGGTCGAGGAGGACACGGTGCTGCCGGCGGTCCCCCTCTGGTTCCGGACGGTCGACGAGGCGCACGCGCAGCACGAGATCGATCATCTCGGGAGCGGCGCCCTGCAGACCGACTGGGGCGCGCGGCTGCTCGCCAGCACGAGCCGCCTGTACGATCCGCTCTCGTATCACTATGGTTCCGTGTGGCCGCTCTTCACCGGCTGGTCCGCCGTCGCCGCGTATCGGTATGGTCGGCCGCAGGTGGGATACGACGCGCTCGCCGCCAACGCGCTGCTGACGTTTCCCGGCGCGCTTGGCTACGTCACGGAGCTGCTCTCCGGCGACTTCGCCACCGCGTTCGGCCGCTCGTCGCATCACCAGATCTGGTCCGAGGCGATGGTGCTCGCGCCGATCGTCAAAGGGCTGCTTGGACTGGAAGCGGGCGACGGCGGCGCCGCGTTGACGTTCGCGCCCGCGCTGCCCGCCAGCTGGGATCATGTCAGCGCACGCGCCATGCGCGTCGGTCCGTCCAGGTACGACGTGTCGTTCGATCGCTCGCCCGGAGTCGCCGTCGCGCACTTCAGTCGTCAGGGTGGTGCGTCCGACCAGCGGCTGATCGTCGCGCCCGCGTTGCCCACCGATGCGCGCATCACGCGCGTCACCGTCAACGGCGCCGCGGTGTCGCCCCAGGTCACGCGCATCGGTGACGT
>JABFWM010000348.1 GCA_013362195.1 Acidobacteriota bacterium | reverse complement strand
ATGGCGAGGCGGGCCTGGACCCCTATCGTGAGTCCTACGCCGAGCTCAGCTCCCGCACCTACAACCGCCCGGAAGAGGGCGCCGCGCAGGCGTGGGGCGCCGATCTCGTCATCGTCCATGAGTGGAATAACCCGGAACTGGTCGCGGCGGTCGGCCGGCTGAGGGCGCGTGGCGGCCGCTTCACCTTGCTGTTCCACGACACGCACCACCGCGCCGTGTCTGCGCCGCACGAGATGCGCGCTTATGACCTCAGTGCCTATGACGGCGTGCTGGCGTTCGGCGCCACCCTGGCGAACGTCTACGAGCAATGGGGTTGGCGCGATCGCGTGTTCGTTTGGCACGAGGCTGCCGACACGCGGCGCTTTCGCCCGCCTGCGCAGGAAGGCGCGCGCGACGGGCTGGTGTGGATCGGCAATTGGGGCGACGGTGAGCGCAGCGCGGAGATCGTCGACTATCTGCTGAAGCCCGCGCGCGATGCCGAGCTTCCGCTCGACATCTATGGCGTTCGCTACCCTGATGAGGCCAAGCGTAAGCTCGACCAGTTTGGCGCGCGCTATCACGGCTGGATCGCCAATGCGGCGGCGCCGGAAGTATTCGCCCGTCACCTCGCGACGGTTCACGTCCCGCGTCACTTCTACACGGAGGTGCTGCCCGGCATTCCCACCATCCGCGTGTTCGAGGCGCTTGCCTGCGGCATCCCGCTGGTCTCGGCACCGTGGCAGGATTCCGAACACCTGTTCCGCGTCGGCCAGGACTTCCTAATGGTCGACAGCGGTGCCGAGATGACGCGCGCGCTGAGTGACCTGAAGAACGATCCGGAGCTTCGTGCCGAGCTCGTGCGCAACGGCATGGAGACGAGCGCGACGCGTCACACCTGCGCGCATCGCGTCGACGAACTCCTCGGCATCGTGGAGCGGATGCGCGCTCCCGCCGAGGCGATGCAGCTCGAAGAGAAGGTTTTGGAGACCGCCGCGTGAAGATTGCTTTCTACGGTTCGAGCCTGCTGTCGTCGTGGTGGAACGGCGCCGCGACCTATTATCGCGGCCTGCTGCGCGATCTCGCCAGCCGGGGCTACGACATCACCTTCTACGAACCGGATGCTTACGAGCGGCAGCAGCACCGGGACATGGACCCGCCTTCCTGGGCGCGTTCGGTCGTGTACCCGGCGACCGCCGAGGGTTTGCGATCCGTGCTCAGCGAAGCGGCCGCTGCGGACATCGTCGTCAAGGCGAGCGGCGTCGGCGTGTTCGACGACCAGCTGATCGCCGGTATCGTCGAGCATGCGCGTCCCGGCGCGCTCAAGATCTTCTGGGACGTGGACGCTGCGGCAACTCTCGACGAGATGCGCGGGCAAGAGGATCATGCCGTACGGCGCGCCCTGGACTCGCTCGACCTTGTCCTGACCTACGGCGGCGGTCCGCCGGTGGTGAATGCTTATGAGGGTTTCGGCGCCGCGCGCTGCGTGCCGATCTACAATGCGCTCGATCCCACGACTCATCATCCGGTCGAGCCGGATGCGCGTTTCACGGCCGATCTGTCGTTCCTCGGCAATCGTCTTCCTGACCGCGAGGCTCGCGTGGAGCAATTCTTCCTCGAACCAGCGGCAGCGCTGCCCGAGCGCCAGTTCCTGATCGGTGGCAATGGCTGGGAATCGAAGAACATGCCTGCGAACGTGCGGCACCTCGGCCACGTGTTCACGCATGAGCACAATGCGTTCAACTGCACGCCGCTGGCGGTGCTCAACATCGCCCGCGACAGCATGGCCAATATCGGCTTCTCGCCAGCCACCCGCGTGTTCGAGGCTGCGGGTGCAGCAGCCTGCCTGATCACCGATGCCTGGGAGGGCATCGAGCAATTCCTCCAGCCTGACGAGGAAGTCCTGGTCGCGCGCGACGGCAAGGATGTCGCCGAGCATGTGCGTGCACTGACGCCGGAACGCGCACGCGCAATCGGTCAAGCGGCGCTGGAGCGGGTGCTTGCCGAGCACACCTACGCCCATCGCGGCGCGGAGGTAGATGCGCTGTTTAAGGCCGAGATGGCCGGCCGCCTGCAAGAGGTCGCGGCATGAAGCTGGTCGTCCTCGGCCTTAGTCTTTCCTCCTCGTGGGGCAACGGGCATGCGACCACCTTCCGCGCATTGCTGAAGGCCTTTGCAGCGCGCGGGCACGACACCCTGTTCCTGGAGCGGGACGTGCCCTGGTACCGCAACAACCGCGACATCGCCGATCCCGATTATTGCCGGCTGGCGTTCTACGGGTCGGTCGAGGAACTGGGCCATTGGCGCGACCTGATCCGTGACGCCGATGCCGTGATCGTTGGCTCCTATGTCCCGGAAGGTGTCGAGGTCGGCCGCTTCGTCCAAAAGACGGCGCGCGGCGCGACGGCCTTCTACGACATCGACACGCCCGTGACGCTCGCCAAGCTCGAGCGGCACGACTTCGAATATCTCTCGCCGGAAGTGATCCCGGGCTACGACGTCTATCTATCGTTCACGGGCGGCCCGACCCTGCGCCGCATCGAGCGGGATTATGGCTCGCCAATGGCCCGGGCGCTCTACTGCTCCGTGGACCCCGACGCCTATCCGCCGCTGGACGTGCCGAAGACGTGGGATTTGACCTACCTCGGCACCTTCAGCGACGATCGGCAGCCGACGCTCGAAAAGCTCCTGATCGAA
>JABFWM010000343.1 GCA_013362195.1 Acidobacteriota bacterium | reverse complement strand
GGCTGACGCGCGGCGCGCCGGTGATGCCGTTCGCGGTGGCGGACGCGCCGACACCCGCCGCGCCCGTGAACGCGAGCACGGTGAGCGACTGATTGGCCGGGAGACCGAGCACCGTCGGCACCGACTGCGTGCTCGTCACCGTGGCGTTGGCGAGGATCGAGGGGGCGGTCGCCGTCCAGATCTCCGCCACGCCGCGCTGCACCGCGGCGCGCGCGACGCGCCTCCACGTCAGGCCAGCCCCCGAGATGGTGAGGAACTGGTCGTTCAGGCCGGTCGTCGGACCGTCGGACGAGGCGAGTGCGATCAGCACTTCACCAGGGGCGGTGGTGCTGAACGCCGGGGTCGTGCGCGGTCCCGTGCCGTCAGACGATACAGTGACCTGCACGGTCGGGACCGCGACGACCGGCGCGCCGAGCGAGAGCACGTACGACACCGCGCTGTTCCGCGCGACGCTCGCGCCAGCCGCGGGGCTCTGGCTGATCACCTGGCCCGCGGGCACGGTGGAGCTGTTCGCACTGGTCACGACGCCAACCACGAGATTGGCGGCCGCGATTGCCGCACGGGCGCCCGCATCGGTCGCGCCCACGATGTTCGGCACCGTCGCGCTGTTCGCCACCGTGACGAGCACCGCGGCGGAGGTCGTCGCGTTGCCGGCCGCGTCACGGGCGACGGCGGTCAGCGAGTGCGCGCCGTTAGCTGCGACGGACGTGTCCCACGACGTGCTGTACGGCGCCGCCGTGTCCTCCGGTCCTATCTGCGCCGCGCCGTCGAAGAACTTCACGCCCACGACGCCGACGTTGTCCGAGGCGTTGGCCGCGACCGTCACCGCGCCGAAGACCGTTGCGCCGCCAATCGGCGATGTGATGCTGACGGCGGGGGCCACGGCGTCGGCAACGATCGACACGTGCACGAGGCCGCTCACGCTCTGGCCCAGGGTGTCGCTCACCTGATACGTGAACGCGTCGTCGCCGGCCACGCCGGGCGCCGGCGTATACGTGTACATGTCGGGGCCGCTGCTGACGATCGTGCCGCCGCGGTCGCTTGCCGCGGTGACGCCGGTGACCGTCAACGCGGTCGTCCCGACGTCGTTCGACGCGAGGAACGCGCCGGTGAACGTCGCCGATCCGGTCACGACGCCGAGGGAATCGGCGACCGCGACGGGCCAGCCGTCCGCCTTCGATGGATCGGGCGGGACGGAACAGACCGGGCCGAGCAGCTGTGCCTGCGCATCGATCGGCGCAGGCCGCGCCATCACGCAGAGCAGTAACGTCAACAGGGCAGCGATCAACCCGCGGGCTGACACGCGCCGTGACATGGGAGCAGGACGGTTCGCAGGCATTCTCCAGTCCTCCGCTTGAATCAGTTCGCCGCGCCGCAAAAACAGAAAGCTCGCCGCCCCGGCTGGCTACTCGCCTGCCGCTGCGTGGAGCGATACGTGCCCGAGGCCCCACGGCCGCGCGGCTCGCATCGCGGATGTTTCGAGGTGATGAAGATAGGATCCCCCTCACCTCTTGTGAATGGCACGAACGTGGTGCATTCGCGCCGGTCGCGATTACAATCCCGGCGGCGTCACGGGGATTGACATGTCGCCGACGATCTCGTCGCCGCTCAGCGCGCGGTTGTAGACGCGCACTTCATCGATCAGGCCGCTGAAGAACTCGCCCCAGATGCTGTTGCCGCCGATCCGCAGCGCGCCCGCCGCCGTGCCGATCGCGGCGCCCTGGATGCTGGTGCCGACCAGTACGCCGTTCACGTACAACCGGCACACGTTCCAGTCGTAGGTCACCGCCAGGTGCGTCCAGCCGTTCAGCGACAACGCGTTCCCGGGCCCGCGCACCGGCTGCTCGACGCCATCCAGATACAGATATCCGGCGGGACCTGGCGTGCCGCCCTGCCCGGAACCATCGTCCGCGTACAGTCCGTAGGTCAGGCCGCCGACGCGTTCCTTGAGCAGCACCGTGCGCCATCCGCCGAGCTGCGACGGGTTGACCCACGCCTCGACGGTCATGCCGGTCGAGAGGCGGAGCGAGGCGCTGTCGGGAACGCTCACCAGACTGGTGGCGCCGTCGAACGACAGTGCGCCGCCGACCTTGCCGGCCGTCCGCACCGCGCCTGCGATGGTGCCGTTGTTCGACCGCCCAGACACGTCGAGCGCCGTCGATCCGCTCACCTCGTCGAAGGCATAAGCGGCCACGAGCCCGTCGCGGTGGTTGATCGTGATCCGGACGGCGGCGGTGGCGCGTTGACCGAACGAATCGAAGACGCTGTAGGTGAAACCGTCGAAGCCGCGTACGCCGGCCGGGGGCGTGTAGGTGAACGTGCCCGGTCCCGTCCGGGTCACGAGCCCGCGCGTCGCCGTGGTGTCCAGCGTGCCGAGCATGAGGACGCTGCCGCTGTCATTCGCGAGCAGCGATGCGCCGGTGAAGGCGACGGGCGTGTCGATGACCGTCACGAGCGAGTTGTCCCGCGCGACGATCGCGGGAACAGCGGGCGCGGCGCCGGGAACCGGCTGCGGGTTGGGAGGCAGCGCGCCGCTGCCTTCGCCGTTCTGGCTGCGGATCAACTGCACGCGCAGGAAGTTCACGACGTCGGTCTGCTGCGCTGCCGCGAGCTGCGCGAACGCGTCGCGCGAGGCGCGGCCTTCGCCGCCGTGGCCGAGGATCACGCCCTTGATGTCGAACCCCTTGTCGCCGGTGCGCAGCAGCGGCGCTGCGACGCCCACGTCCCAGAGCTCCGCGGACTTCGCCGTCGTGCTGCCGGTCACCAGCCCGAGCGACTGACCCGTCGGCGCGAAGAACACGTCCGACGGCGAGTCGGTGCCCATCTGGTGCCGGCGGAAGTCGCCATACGTGCGCAGGCCCGGCTGGCCGAAGTAGTCGGCGTCGCCGTAATTCACGTCGGCGACGGTGGCGCCGTGATAGGGCATCGTCAGCGGCAGCAGGAATCCGTCCTGAGGGTTGTCCAGCATGAGCACGGGCGGCGCGCCGCCGTCGAACTTGTGGAACACCCTGTGGCAGCTGGCGCACTCGAGACCGCCGTTGGCGATGCGGCGGCGGAACAGCGACCGGCCGCGTTCGACGGACGCGGCGGTGATCCCCATGTCCGCCTTCTTTCGATCGGCGGCTTCATCCGGCGCGGCAAGCGTCAACAGGAACGCGGCCTCCGCGGTCACTTCGCCGACCGTCAGTTCGTTGGCCACGCCGTCGCCGTCGAGATCGAGGGTCGCCGCTTGCGCGAAGGTCACCGGGCCGCCGCCGCACGCGGCCGGCCGGTTCGCCCCGGCGCACAGCGAGACGATGCGCTCGACCGACTCGATGCCGAAGTGCGTGTTGTTCGCGCCGGACACGGTGGCGCGCATCGACACGATCTGCCCCTGGCTGCCGTGCGCGCCAACCACCGGCCGCGAGTCGCCGGCGAAGTAGCCGCGGCCGCTCAACTGGCTGACCAGCAGCTGCGCCGCGCCCGACCCGAACATCGATCCCGGATTGCTCCGTGAAGCACTGCCCGAGTTCGCCCCCGCGATCGCCCGCTCGAGGCTGTACAGCCCGCGCGCCGAGCCGCCGGCCGCCGGCAGCGAATGGCACGCCAGGCACGTCGTGACGTCCTTCTGGTTCGCGCCCTGCTCCGGCATCCAGACCAGCTCGAAGTACGCGCGGCCAATCGCCGCGAGGCGTTCCTGGTACGGACGGATGCCCGGCGCCCAGCTCGCATCGAGGTTGCCCGCGGCGATCAGCGCGGCGATGTTGTCCTCGAACCGCTGCGGCAGCCGCGGCGGCACGTTGTGATACGCGGCCTCGAGGTCTTCCTGAGTCAGGCGGAGAATCGACCCGTTGGTCGCCGGGCCTGAGCCCCCCGCCTGAAACGGATGCTCGAGAATCAGCGGAATGACGTTGCCTTTGCCCTCGATCTCGGGGGTGATGTCCGGGAACCCGTTGACGGCGTGCGCCGGGGCCAGCAGCGGTGCGCCGCCCAGGTCGATCTCCGTGATCTGGAACGTGCGGGGCTTGGTGAACGTCGTCGCCGCGACGTCGAACGGGAACTTGCCCTTGCGGAAGATGTGGTTCGCGTCGGCGAGCAGGTGCACCGCATCTTCCGGCGGCACCGTCACGCCGTCGACCTTCACCACCGGACAGTTCAACCGGATGCCGGACGACTTGACCGACCACGCCTTGCTGGCCACCATCGCCCGGACGGTGACGTTCGACTTGACGTTGTTGACGATGTCCGCGACGTTGGCGTCATTCGGCACCACGACGGTCCACACGTCCCAGATCGACGTGTAGAACGGGTCGCCGATCGCGTGCGACGTGACGAGGTGCGGCATGAAGTCCTGGCCGCCGGCGGCCGATTTGGTCGGCGTCCCGGCGACCCCGTTGACGAACGTGCGGCCGAGGGTGTTGCCGGCGGCGTCCTCGAACTTGAAGAGGATCTGCACGTTGAAGCCGCCGTCCTCGATGTCGTAGGGCACGATGGTGACGCGCTGCCCTTCGAAGAACACGTCTTCCGGCGGGTTCGACCCGGGATCGACGACCGTGCCGCGCGGCACGATCGGACAGTTCAGGAAGATGTTCGTCTGGATGATTTCCTTGACCTGCGTCGACGAGAAGATCTTCGCGACCGAGTCGATGCTGCCCGGCACATAAGTGCTGTCGACGGTCACGGCCGTCAGTTCCCAGATCGGGCTGTAGAGGCGCGCCTGCAGATCGCTGATCGCGAACCCCGGACCGGCCGCGTTCTTCGGCGCCGCCTCGATGATCATTGGTTGATCGATCAGCGCGCCGGTCGCCGCGTCGAACAGCACGTACATGTCCGCGTGCTTGTCGCCGTCGGACTGGTTCTGGCCGTTCACCCGCGGCGGAAAGCGCATCGTCAGCGTGTGCGGATTTCCGAACTGGTCGGTGGTGAAGACGTCGAGGTTCTTGAGCAGCAGCGGCCCGTCCGGAATCGGCTCGAGGCGGGCGTCGCCGGCAAACGGCGCGTACACCTCGGGCATCGCCGCAGGCGGACCGGCCTGCGCGCGCATGCGAAGCGGTGAAATGACCAGGGTGCCGATGACCAGAACTGCAAGCAGAGTCGTGACAGATCCGAGATAGCGCACGAGGGGTTCTCCAGGGTCCATGTGGGTGATCGCTGCCGGCGCGCATTCGCCGCAAGCGACCTGAGGTGAATGGGATGGGCTCACACCGGCGGCAGCACTCCGCTGTCGGAGATCCGCACCATGCCGTCCTGCAGCATGACCAGGCCGTGCGTGAACGCGAAGACCGCGAGCTCGAGCCGTGACGACACGCCGACCTTGTCGAATACGTTCGACAGGTGGTGCTTCACGGTGTCCTCGCTGACGCGGAATTTCTCGGCGATGCCTCTGTTGGTTTCGCCGTCAGCGACCGCGGCGACCACCTGCATCTCGCGCTGCGTGAGCCGGTACCGGCGCGGTGCCCGTACCGGCGGCTCCGGAGGCACCGGAGGGGCTGCGGCGCGGCCGGCGATCGATGGCACACCGTGCTCGTCGCGCATCACGCCGTGGATCGACTGGACGAACTCCGGAATCGACGATTCCTTCGCCATCACCCGGCGGGCGCCCAGACGCATCGCGGCGTTCTGGAGATCGGGCTGCACCGGATCCATCAGCATGACCGAGCGGACCGCGCTCGGCAGCGTCGCGAGCGCCTTGAGCGTGTCAAGGCCGCCGCCGCGAATGTTCATGTCGAGGAACAGCAGATCGGGCTGCAGTCGGCGAACGAGGTCGATCGTCTCCGCGCCGTCGCCGGCCTCGGCGATCACTCTCATGCCGAGAGTGACGTCGAGCAGGAGCTTCAGACCGTACCGAAAGACTGGTTGACTATCTGCGAGCGCTATACGGACCGTGTTCATACGTTCTGTCCGGAAACAGTGCCGTCCTGCCGTTCTGCGGCGTGCCGGGTTGAGCAAGGCACGCGCCACAGATGCGCATCAGCGAGGTGGCGGATTTCCGGCGGAATCTGCGTGACGGCGTGCGGCCGCGGCGCCTGCGTCTCCTGGTAAGCCGAATGAAATCAACTTTTTCACGGAGGTCACCTGCGGCCGCGACTTCCAATGGAAAATGAAAGCGCGCGCCTACGCGCGCGGACGGAGGGACGACCATGACGACCGACACCTACACGAAGGTGGTGTTGACAGTGATCGCGGTGTGCGTGGTGTGGCTGTGCGCGATGATCGGCGGCGTGTCGATCTACGCGCGGCAGACGGGCGGACTCGATCCGCTCGAACGACGCGTCCAGCCGGTGGTGCTCGTCGGCACGGGCACGATGGACGAAAAGGGCGCCGTTTCGGTGAACTTCGTGTCGAGAAGCGGCGGACGGATGACGGACCCGACGCTACGCGTGACGCTCCCGTACAGCGCGGACGCGCCACTGCCGGTGCGGCTGCCCTACTCGCCGTCGTCGCCGATGCCGACGCAGCTCTTCTATACCGACGCGGCGCCGCTGCCCGTGGCGATCACCGGCATCAAACGCGCGCGCGAGTGGGAGCCGATTCGCACCCGCGTGGAGGACGCCGACGTGCGGCGGACGCCGGGACGCTGAGCGCCATTGTCTATAATCAATAGTTACCGTCATGGACAGCACGCCTGCAGGGACCGGCCCTGCCCTCGATTTCATCCGCGCCCGCATTGCCGAGGACCTCGCCGCCGGCCGCGGCGGGTCCCGTGTCGCCACGCGCTTTCCCCCCGAGCCGAACGGCTACCTGCACATCGGCCACGCCAAATCGATCTGCCTGAACTTCGGCGTGGCGCAGGAGTTCGGCGGCACCTGCAACCTGCGCTTCGACGACACGAACCCGACAAAGGAAGACGTCGAGTACGTCGAATCAATCGAGGAGGACGTCCGGTGGCTCGGCTTCGAGTGGGCCGGCCTGCACTTCGCCTCCGATTACTTCGAGCAGCTCTACGACTACGCCGTGCACCTGATCCGCCGCGGCCTCGCCTACGTCGACAGCCAGTCGGCCGAGCAGATCCGGCAGCGCCGCGGGACCTTGACGGAGCCCGGGACCGAGAGTCCCTTCCGCAACCGCGGCATCGAGGAGAATCTCGATCTCTTCTCGCGGATGCGCGCGGGCGAGTTCGAGGACGGCGCACACGTGCTGCGCGCGAAGATCGACATGGCGTCGCCGAACATCAACATGCGCGATCCGGTGCTCTATCGCATCCGCCGTGCGCACCACCATCGGACCGGCGACGCCTGGTGCATCTACCCGATGTACGACTTCGCGCACCCGCCCTCGGATGCGCTCGAACAGATCACGCACTCGCTCTGCACGCTCGAGTTCGAGGACCATCGTCCGCTGTACGACTGGCTGATCGAGCACCTGCCGGTGCCGGCGCGCCCGCGGCAGATCGAATTCGCCCGGCTCAATCTCACCTACACGGTCATGAGCAAGCGGCGGCTGCTCGAGCTGGTGCAGGAGGGGCACGTCAGCGGCTGGGACGATCCCCGCATGCCGACGATCGTGGGCATGCGGCGGCGGGGCTACACGCCGGACGCGATCCGCACGTTCTGCGAGCGCATCGGCGTCGCCAAGCGCGAGAACATCGTCGACGTCGCGCTGCTCGAGCACGCGGTTCGCGAGGACCTGAACCTGCACGCGCCGCGGGTGATGGGCGTGCTGCGTCCGCTTCGTCTGGTCATCGAGAACTATCCCGAGGGTCAGACCGAAGAGGTGAGCGTCGTCAACAATCCGGAGGATCCCTCGGCGGGGTCGCGGAAGGTGCCCTTCTCGCGCGTGCTCTACATCGAGCGCGACGACTTCATGGAGGACCCGCCGAAGAAGTTCTTCCGGCTCGCGCCCGGACGCGAGGTCCGGCTGCGCTGCGCGTACTTCATCACCTGCACGGGAGTCACGAAGGATCCGGCGAGCGGCGAGGTCACCGAGCTGCGCTGCACCTACGATCCGGCGACGCGCGGCGGTGACGCCCCGGACGGCCGCAAAGTGAAGGCGACGCTGCATTGGGTGTCGGCGGCGCACGCGATCGCTGCCGAAGTCAGGCTGTACGATCGGCTGTTCAACGCCGAGCAGCCGGGCGCATCAGGTGACTATCGCGCCGACCTCAATCCGAATTCGCTCGAAGTGATCCGCGAGGCGAAGGTGGAGCCGTCGCTCGCGGCCGCCGCGCCCGGCGTGCGCGTCCAGTTCGAGCGGATTGGCTATTTTTCCGTGGATCGCGACAGCGTGGCCGGACGTCCGGTCTTCAACCGCACCGTCACGCTGAAAGACAGCTGGGCGAAGATCGCGGGACGCGCCGACTAATCGAATTCTCCCGCCTGGACGCGCGTGACCAGCTCGTCCAGCGAGCGCACGCGCACGCAATCGGCTTCGGGCCGCAGGTTCATCTGATCCACCAGCACCGCGCGAATGCCCGCCCGCCGCGCGCCGATCACGTCGACGTTGTAGAAGTCGCCGACGTGAATCGTCGTCTCGCGCCGCGCCCGGCTGCGCTCGAGCGCGATCTCGAAGAAGCGCGGATCCGGCTTCTCGACCTTCTGATCGCAGGAGTCGAGCACGCAATCGACGAGCGCATCGAGGCCGATCCGGGCCATGTGCGCGCACAGCGTGCCGTTCGCGTTCGAGACGACCGTCAGACGGAGGCCGTGCCGGCGCAGCGCGGCGAGCGCCGGCCGCACCTCGTCGGGCACGAACTGCCACAGGTTGTCGGCGCAGTGATAGGCGTGCAGTTCGGCCAGGGCGGCGGCGGTTGCCGGCGACCGATCGATGCCGGCCTTCTCGAGGATCAGATCGAAGAACAGCCACCCGCGCCCGGCGTCGTTCGTCGCGCCGATGACCTGCTGGTCGTCGAGCTGGCGGCGTGCGATCGGTTCCGCGCGCGCCAGCGTCTCCGGCGCGACTTCGACCCCGTGGCGCGCCAGCGTGTCGCTCACCCGCGTCCAGTCGGGAAAGAGCAGCACGCCGCCGGCGTCGAGGAACACGGTCTCGAGGGGCATCCCGACATTGTAGTTCGCGTGACACCGTGACAATCGTGGCGCCTGCGACCTGACGGTGACCACGATCACGAAGCGGACGAGGACGCCCGAATGGCCGGTGCACAGCGCTCCCGGATACCGAAGGCTGCTGATGATCCCGGATCAGAGATCGGGAATTACCGATTGCGGCCGGGGCGTTTCGTGCGCGCGGTCGCGGCCGCACTCCACGGATCGTCCGGCCACGGGTGTTTCGGGTAGCGGCCGCGCAGCTCGCGCCGGACCTCCGCGTACGTCGAGTTCCAGAAGCTGCGCAGATCCGTCGTCGTCTGGACCGGACGGCCGTTGGGCGCGAGCAGGACCAGGACGATGGGCTGCTGGCGCGGACCGATGCGCGGCGACTCGGCCAGGCCGAACAGCTCCTGCAGCTTCACCGCCGCGGTGACGGCGCCATCGGCCTCGTACCGCAGCCTCGCCGTGCGGCCGCTGGGAATCGCGACGGCCAGCGGCGCGAGACGATCGAGATCCTGCCGGGTGCGCCAATCGAGCGCATCGGCCAGCGACATGTCCTGGAGCGACGATCGGCCCGCCGCCGCACCGGCCGCGAGCGACGGCACGTCGGCGGGCAATTCCGCAAACCGCAGACGGCGGACGAACTGCTCGTCCTCATCGCTCAACGGCTTCTCCAGAAAGCTCGCCACGAGCAACCGCGAACCGTCCGCGACGTCGACGTCGGCGGGGCGTTCCCGCAACAGTATCTCGCCGTAGTAGTCCTGCGCGACGGCGCGTACGCGGCCGCGCGGATCGAGCTGGTGGACGAGCCGCATGCTGGTCGGTGCGAGCCACTCCGGATCGACGGCGCTCGCGGATCGAACGATCGCTTCCGATCCTTCCCCTTTGCCTCCGGCCGTCACGTCGACGGCCACGATGAACTCGGCGTCGTGCACGCCGCTGTCGCGTCCGAGGACCGCGCCGTGTCCGGACGCGAGCAGAAACCGTGGCGGCGCGGCGCCGGCGCGGCGCCTGGCCACGCGGTCGGGATACGCGGCGAAGACCGCGTGACGAAAGCGCCGTTCGCGATCGCGCGGCGCCGGCCGCTGCGCGCCAGGGCGGAGCTGCGCCGCCAGACGGCGCGCGACGTCGAGGATGTGCGGCGGCAGCCTGGCCGGCTCGTCGATCGCCGAGAGCAGATCGCTCGTGGTCGTCGCCGCTCGAGCGGCGGGGAGGTGGCGCTC
>JABFWM010000285.1 GCA_013362195.1 Acidobacteriota bacterium | reverse complement strand
GCGAGCTGGCCGCCCATGAACAGCAACGGTGAAGAGGGCCCGGGTGATGCCGCGGTCGTCGGCGTGCGGGGCGGCGCGAGGTCGCCAGCGCGCCAGACGCGGCCATGCTAGTCCAAGATGTTCGAGGTTGCCAGCGCCAATCTCCAGCCGTGCTCCCCGGCGTACGGCAGGTCCTCCCGCCGGCGGCGCTGACGCGTCGGCTGCCGCGCGCGAACCCCGGTACGGACAGCCCTCGCCGGTCCGCTGACATCCGGCGTCAACAATTCACTGGTGATCCGCGCCCTCGAACCGGTTAGCATCAGGCGACTGCAGCGAGGCCGGTCGTGCCGATGATCCATGTCGAGCATCTCGTGAAAGCGTTCGGCGACCTCAAGGCCGTGGACGACGTGTCGTTCGACGTCGCGGCGGGTGAGATCTTCGCGTTCCTCGGCCCGAACGGCGCCGGCAAGACCACGACGATCCAGATGTTGACGACGCTGCTGCGGCCGACGGGCGGGTCGATGCTGATCGACGGCATCGATCCGGCGGCCCAGCCGCACGACGTGCGCCGGCGCTTCGGGATCGTGTTCCAGGATCCGAGCCTCGACAGCGAGCTGACGGCTCACGAGAACATGGAGCTGCACGGCGTCCTCTATCACGTTCCGCGACGCACGCGCGCCGAGCGGATCCAGCAGCTGCTGACGCTGTTCGAGCTGTGGGATCGCCGCGACACGCTCGTGAAGAAGTTCTCGGGCGGGATGAAGCGGCGGCTGGAGATCGCGCGCGGCCTGCTGCACACGCCGAAGATCCTCTTCCTCGACGAACCGACGCTGGGTCTGGACCCGCAGAGCCGCAATCAACTGTGGACGCACGTGAAGCACTTGAACGCGACCGAGCAGGTGACCGTGTTTCTCACCACGCATTACATGGACGAAGCCGAGCGGGTGGCGCACCGCATCGCGATCATCGACCACGGCCACATCGTCGCGCAGGGGACCGCGCAGGCGCTGAAAGAGCAGACCGGCGCCGAGTCGCTGGAGCACGCGTTCCTGGCCCTGACCGGGACGACGATTCGCGACGATCGCGCCGACGCCGCGGACCAGATGCGCCAGGTCGTGAAGATGTGGCGGCGGTGATCCGGTGAGCGCGATTTACATTCTCTGGCTCCGCGAGCTCAAGCGCTACTCGCGGTCGCGCGCGCAGGTGTTCGCGTCGCTGGGCTCGCCGATTCTCTACCTGGTCGCGCTCGGCTTCGGGCTCGGGCCGGTCTTCCAGAAGGCCGGCGAGGGGAGCTACCTGCAGTTCGTCGCGCCCGGCGTCATCGGGATGTCGGTGCTGTTCGCGTCGATCTTCTCCGGCATCGGCCTCCTCTGGGACCGGCAGTTCGGCTTCCTGAAAGAGACGCTCGTGGCGCCGGTGCCGCGCCTTCACATCATGGTGGGGCGGACGTTCGGCGGCGCCACGACCGCGATGGTGCAGGGCCTGCTGGTGCTGATCGTGTGCCTGCTGGCGGGATTCCGTCCGGCGCACTTCTCGGCGATTCCGCTCGCGGTGCTGTTCATGGCGCTCATCGCGGTGGTCTTCGCCGGGCTCGGCACCGCCATCGGATCGACGCTGCAGAACATGCAGGGCTTTCAGCTGGTGATGAACTTCCTGGTGATGCCGATCTTCTTCCTGTCGGGCGCGCTGTTTCCGCTGAAGGGCCTGCCGACCGGGCTGGCGGTCGCGACGCGCGTCGATCCGCTCACCTACGGCATCGACGGCCTGCGCGGCGCGTTCATCCAGGCGGCGCATTTCAGCGTCGCCACCGACGTGCTGGTCCTGGCGGTGACCGCGTGCGTGTTTCTCTTACTCGGCGCGCGCGCGTTCGCGAACATTCAGATTTGAGCCGCCGGCACCCGTCGCTTCCCCGGCTGGTTCGCAAGCGCTCGCGGGTGCACGGTCAGGGCGTGTTCGCGGCGGAGCCCATCACCGAGAACCGGCGCATCATCGATTACGCAGGCGAGCTGATCGCCAATGCGATCAGTCCACAGCGCGAGGCGAGGTATCTCGCCGAAGGCTGTATCTGGGTGTTCCGCGTCAACCGCGCGTGGAGCCGCGACGCCGCCGTCGGCGGCAACATCGCCCGCTTCATCAACCACTCGTGCACGCCGAACTGCTGGTTCGAGGTGGTCGGAACCACGATCTGGATCCGCGCCGCGCGCAATATCCGCGCGGGCGAAGAGCTCACCTACGACTACATGACCGTGGGCGATCACACGATCCCGTGCCGCTGCCGGCCCGGCTGCACGCGTCGGCTCTGACGGCGAACGCCCGGCCTCACGGGACACGTGCCGGTGACGATGGCGGCGTTCGCGCGCCTTACGCTACCGGCGGATGTCAGGCGCCGGCGTGACGCGCGTGCGGCGCAGCGGATTGCTGTTCGAGCGCCGCGCGGTCCCACCCGGCGAGCGTGGACGCGCGCTCGTATGTGCTCTCGACGAACGCGAGGATCTCACGTTCCGGCGACGCGGCCGTACGCACCGCGTCGTACGGAAGGATGAACTCGCCCATGTCGCGATGATAGTACGCGGCGTCAGGGCGTACGGTGGCGTCTTTCAATCCCGCCGGTTCGGGTACGGCATAGGCGTAGAACGACGGCTCGAGGATCGGACCGCTCCCGGGCCAGAACCCGTGGCTGATCACTTCATGTGAATAGGCGTCGCGCATGAACGCCGGACCGTCGCGCGGCGGCGCCGGCCGCCCCGAGAAGCGCGTCACGGCGAGATCGAAGCTGCCCCAGAAGAAATGCACCGGACTGCACTTGCCGACGAAGGGGAGCCGCGCCTGGGTGAGGACGCGCTCGACCTCGGCGAACACGCGCCACGCGCGGGCCGCAGCATCCGGATCGTAGGACGCATGGTCGGTGTCGGTGTCGAGTCGAATCGGCGCCGGCAGTTCGACGGCCACCGGCCAGATCTTCACGCCGAGACCGATCGAGTCGAGCAGCGCCATGAGCTCGCGATGGAACTGCGCGACGCTTCGCGGCGCGAGCGGCAGCGTACGTTCCGTGCCGTCCGAGACGCGGACCACGAGCCGGTGCGCGACGAAGTCGAACTCGATCGAGAAGGTGCGCCGCTCGTGCGCGAGCGTGCGCGTCGACAGCCCGCGTGGCGTGAGATGGAACGCGATCCCCCACGAGTGATTCAGCGCCGGCGCGTCCGCCAGCGCCACCTTGCCGACCACCTGCATCCACAGATGGAGGGTCTGATAGGTGTCCTTCCAGGCCTCGTACGGCAGCGGCGGCCAGCGTTCGCTGTTGGTCATGATTGCCTCGGATCGTTTACGGAAGTCCATAGACGACAACCCGCGCCGGTCCGCCCTGCACGGGCCAGATCGGCGAGTTCAGTCCGGCCGCGACCGCCACGTATTGTTTGCCGCGGGCGCTGTAGGAGATGACGCCGCCGCCAATCGGTTTGCCGATCGTCCTCCGCCACGCCACCGCGCCGGTCTCCGCGTCGTAGGCCACGGCCTCGCCATCGAGCGTGCCCGTGAACACGAGTCCTCCCGCCGTCGCCGTGATGCCGGCGACCATCGGCTTTGGCGTCTCCACCTTCCACCGGGTCTCGCCGGTGGCGGGATCGATGGCGCTCACCCATCCCTTCCACTTGTCAACCGGATCCATCACGCCGAATGCGTGCTGCGGATCGTCCGTGCCCGTCCACGCCTGACCGGGCGTTCCCTTGAGCCGCTCGGCCGGCTGCAGCTTCACCGACGAGCACCAATCGATTGCGTTCACGAACAGAAGGCCGAGGCCGCGGTGGTACGACGGGCCGTTCCATTCGACGCCGCCCTGACTGCCCGGGCAGAACCGCGTCATCCGGTCGGGCGTCAACGGCGTGTCCGCGTTGTCGCGCGTGGTCGCGAGCCCTTTCGCGCGAACGACCAGCGACGTGGTGGCCGGGCCCGTCTCTCCGCCCGCGGCCGTGATTGCGCGCTCGATCCCGTAGACGTAACCGTCCTTCGCGGCGGCGGCGAGGAACGGCTTTCCGCCCTTCGTGGTGAAGAGCGCCGGACCCGCGGAGACGTCCCAGTCGTGAAAGTCCCCTTTGAACGGCTGCACGTAGGCGACGAGCCGTCCGCTGTGCGCGTCGAGCGCGATCACCGCGTTGGTGTAGAGGTTGTCGCCCGGGTGCAGCGCTTCGACGAAGTCCGGTGCCGGATTGCCGGTCGTCACATAGAGAATGCCCGCCGCGTCGTCGAGCGCGTAGGTCGTCCACGTCGCCCCGCCGCCGGGCGGATTGTCGGGCGATGCTTTGCCCCACGTCGCGCGCGCGGCCCCCGATTCGGCAATCGTGTGGAACTGCCAGACCGTCCGCCCGGTGGCGGCGTCGAGCGCATACACCCGTCCCGACACGCCGTAGCTGTCGCCCCCGGCGTTGCCGACGAAGACGAGATTGCGCCAGGCGATCGGCGCCATCGGCACCGACTCCCCTTTGGCCGGATCGCCGATCGCGACGTCCCACAGCACCGCGCCCGAGTTCGCGTCGAGCGCGAGAACGTGCGCGTCGCCGGTGCCGCGGAAGATCCGGCCGTCGGCGTAGCCGACGCCGCGATTGACGGCGAGAAACGTCGCCGTCTCAGGACGCGTGTGCTTCCATTTCTGCTGGCACGTCGCCGCATCGATCGCGTAGGTGTTGTTGTACGCGGTGAAGTAGAGGACGCCGTCCATCGCGACCAGTCCGCTCTGGAAGCTCACCGTGTCCGGCGTGTCGAACGCGCACGTCTCCTTCAACTGGCCGACGTTGGCGCGCGTAATCTGCGCGAGCGAGGCAAAGCGATCGCCGGCGAGCGTTCCGTTGTAGACCGGCCAGTCGCCAGGCCCCGGCGGCGTACGCGCGGCCGGCGGCTGCGCGGCGGACGTCGCGCCGCTTCCTGGCGTGGCGGTCTGCGGCTGGCCGCGGCCGCACGCGGTTACGAGAGCGATCGCCACCAGCACGGGCAGCGCGCGAATCCACATCGATGCTTCCTCCAGACGGCAGGTGAACCGGCCAGCATATGTCAAGGCGCGCAGCCGGGCAACGCGCATGACCTGCGGTTGCGCCGCGGTTTCGGGGCCCCTCGCTATACGACGCGCGCGGGTTCCGCGAAGGGCCATTGGCGGAGGCGGCGGGACCACAGCAGGAAGCACAGCGCGCCGAGCGCGAGAATGCCGACCCCGAACCCGATGACCCGCACGTCCGTGGTGAAGAAGATGAAGAGCCACCCCACGAGCGCGATGAAGGCCGGAATCGGGTACAGCCAGATGCGGTACGGCCGCGGCATCTCCGGGCGGGTGCGCCGCAGACGCATGACCCCCGCGACCTGCCCGACGAACTGGACCAGAATGCGCGTCGCAATCAGCGCGTCGATGACGATGCCGAGCGAAAACAGGCACGCCGCGATCGAGATCAGGCCGAGCACGACGACCGAGACGTGCGGAAAGCCTTTCGTCGGGTGCACGCGCGCGAAGGCCTTGAAGAAGTAGCCGTCCCTCGCGGCCGCGTAGGGAATGCGCGAGTAGCCGAGCAGCAGCGCGAAGACGGACCCGAACGCCGTCCACAGGATCATGATCGTGAAGACGGTCGCGACGCCGGGCCCGTACACCCGCTCCATGAAGATCGACACGATGAAATTCGACGCGGGATGCTGATCGGCGGGCACGAACGTGCGCCACGGCACGACGCCGATGATGGACAGGTTGATCCCGATGTAAATGATCGCGACGGCAAGCGTGCTGATCAGAATCGACCGCGGAATCACGCGTCCCGGGTCGTCGACTTCGTCGCCGATGTAGCAGACGTCGTAGTAGCCGAGATAGTCGTACACGCCGACGCGCGCCGCGGCGCCCAGGCCGAGAAGGAACCCGAGCGAGAAATCGAACGCGCCGGGAGGGAAATCGAACGCGACCGACGCGTCGAAGTTCGCGGCGCCGGTCGCGATCACGGCGGCCGTCGTGGCCAGCGTGCCCACCCACAAGCTGACCGTGATCGTGGCGATTGACGTGATGCGCCGATAGAGCAGGATGATGTTGACGATGCCGACCGCCGCCGCCACCGCGAACAATGATCTCGCCGAGAGCCCGTGCCAGATGTAGCCGAGGTACTGCGAGAAGCCGATATAGCCCGACGCGATCTCGAGCGGTCCGCTCAGGATGAACTGCCAGACGAACAGAAACGCCATCAGGCGGCCGGCGCGCTCGCGCCCGAACGCCTCGCGCAGGTAGCCGAAGGAGCCCCCGGGCCCGGGCATCGCCGCGCCCAGCTCGCTCCACACCATCCCGTCGCAGATCACGATCACCAGCGCGACGATCCACCCGAGCATCGCCTGCGGGCCGCCCAGCGCGGTGAGCAGCAGCGGGATCGTGATGAACGGACCGATCCCGATCATGTTGATCATGTTCAGCGCGGTCGCGTGAACGACGCCGAACCGGTGCGGGGCGTGCGCGGCAGCGGGACCCACGGAGCGTCAGTACTCGGTGAACATGCGCTGGATCTCCACGGGATCGTGCGTCTGCGCGAGTGCGAGCATCAGGAGGATCCGCGCCTTGACCGGCGCGAGATCTTCGGCGGCGATGAGGAAATCGAAGCGGCCGCTGGTGGCGACCATCTCGCCGCCGCGGCGCCGCGCCGCGATCCGGCCGCTGCCCGTGCGCGTCGCGAGGGCGACGACGACCCCTTTCCCGGTCGCGTACGAGATGCCGTCGGTCTGCGACCCGCTGGTCGCGCCGGCGCCCGCGGTCGCGAGGACGACGCCCAGTGCGCCGCGATCCACCGCCGACTTGATGAGGTCCCCTGGCGCGTCCTGGTAGACGAGCAGCACGTCGACACGCGGCAGCATCGTCATCACCGAGACGTCGAACTCGCTCTTCGAGGTGTGCCGCTTGATGACGTCGCGGTAGTAGACGATGCGATCGGCGTCAACGACGCCGAGAATGCCGTAGCCCCGCGACTGGAAGGTGTTGAGGCGCGACGCGTCGGTCTTGGTGACGTCGCGCGCCGCGTTGATCTCGTCGTTGAGCACGACGAGCACGCCGCGCCCGCGTGACGCGGGTTCCGCGGCGACGCGGAACGCCTCCAGCAGGTTCGCGGCCCCCTCGTACCCGACGGTGGTCGGATTGCGCATCGACCCGACGACCACCACCGGGCGATCGGATCGCACGGTCAGGTTCAGGAAATACGCGAGCTCTTCGAGCGTGTCGGTGCCGCAGGTCACGACGATGCCGGCCAGCGCCGTATCCTCGTTCAGCAGCGCGTTGAGGCGCTTGGCCAGCGCCAGCCACTGCGTGAGCGTCAGCTCCGAACTGGCGACGTTCGCGAACTGCTCCGACTCCGGCCGCGCCCACCGTTCGACGTCGGGGATCGTTCGAATCAGCTCATCAGCCGTGAGGCGGCCGCCGGATTGATTCGAGATCGTGCCGCCGGTGGCGACGAGGTGGACCCGTGGCCGTTCCGGATCCGGCGCGGGCTGCGGGCGGGCCTGTGCGCCGGCGGGCCAGGAACTCGACAGCCACGTCAAAAGAGAGAAGAGCAGGAGGCGAGGCGCACGCGCGCGCATGGCGCGGCCAACTATACCTTGGGTGTCGAACGGCCGTTGGCGAGCGTCAGCCACTTGCTCAACTGGTGCGCGGCCTCGTCGGGCGTTCGCCCGTAGAACGGCATCGTCGCACGCGATCCCCCGGGACGATGGGCAATCTGCGCCCGCCATTGGTCGCGCCCGACCGGAGACACCTCGATGTGATAGGCGCGGCCGTTGATGGTTTCCTCGAAGCGATGAACGGTGAGCGGCATGCGACGATGGGAAGCGATGACGTGACGCGTTGGACGGCGGGCATTGTCCTCGTCCCAATCGGGTGGTGCAAGCGAAAGCAGGCGCGAAGCCGCACCCACATGCAGCAGCGAAACTCAATTGCGGGCAATGCGCGAAAAAATATTCCCGGCATGTCAGAATGTCCACAAGGTTTCCACCGTTCATCCACATGTTTTCCACAGCCGCCCGCCGGGTGGTCTTCGCCTCGCTGATCGCCGCCGCGTGCGCACCCGTCGCAGGGGCGCAGACGGCCGCGGACGCGACGCTCTACCGCGTGTTTCTGCAGGACGGGACGACCCTGGTGAGCTACGGCGATTACGCGCGCGTCGGCGATCGCGTCGTGCTCTCGATGCCGCTCGGCGGATCGCCGTCGCGCCCTGACATTCAGCTCGTGTCGATCCCGGCGAGCGGCGTCGACTGGGACCGCACCGATGCGTACGCGGAGTCCGCGCGCGCGGCGCGGTACGCGGCATCGCGCGGCCCCGACGATTACGCGCTGCTCGCGCAGGGCGTCGCTCGCGCGCTCTCGGATATCGCGGTAACTCCGCGTCCAGCCACCAAGATTGCGATGGCGGTCGAGGCGCGGCAGAACGTGACGCGATGGATCGCGGAACATTACGGCTATCGCGCCTCCGACGTGGCTCAGCTCGCCGCGCTGTTCGACGAGGTGATCGCGGAGGCGCGGGCCGCGTCGGGCGCGCCGAACGTCGATCTCACGCTCGTCGCCAACATGGCCGCGCCGCCGTCGATGCCGCTGATGACGGCGCCGTCGATGGCGGAGTCGATCGAGCAGGGGCTCCGCGCCGCGTCGCTGGCGGAGCCGGCCGACCGGCTGTCGCTGCTGCGCGCGGTGGCCGCCTCACTGGCGTCGGTTGGCGATGCGCCGTGGGTCGGGTCGCTGCGCGCGCGCACCTCCGGGTTGATTGCCGCGGAGGAACGGACGGATCGCGACTACGCGTCGCTGACCCGTGACACGCTGCGGAACGCCGACCGCCGGACGCGCCAGGCCGACGTGCGCGGCGTCGAGCGGCTGATCACGCGCGCGCTCGACGAGGATCGCCGTCTCGGCAACCGGCGTCCGCAGGAAGTGGCGTCGCTGCTCGCGTCGCTCGACGCGAAGCTCGATGCGGCGCGCCGGCTGCGCCTCGCGCGTGACCAATGGGAGGCGCGACTCGACGTGCTGCGCGCCTACGCACGCGCGGTCTCCGAACCGCTCACCTCGCTGCGGCGCGGCAAGTCGTCGCTCGAGCGGATTCGCCAGTTCGAGAGCACGTCGCGCGTGATGCTGCAGCGGCTTACCGACCGCGCCACCGCCGCGTCGCGACTGCTGGCGGTCGTGACACCTCCGGTCGAAGGTGAGACAATTCAGGGATTGCTGACGAGCGCCACGCAGCTCACGTCGCGCGCGGCCGCCGAACGGCAGCGCGCGGTCGCGTCGGGCGAGATGGCGCCGGCGCGGGAAGCGGCATCCGCGGCCGCTGGCGCGCTGATGCTGACGGACCGCGCAGCCGAGGAGATCCAGCGCCTCACGAGGACCCCTGAACTGAAGTGATCACCCCGCGCCGCACCCGGCTGGTCCGGGTTCCCGACCTTCAGGCGTTCCATCGAGCCATCGTGCACGCCCTGCCCCGCGAGATCGAGGCGGTGCGTGACTGCGCGGTGATCGTGCCCACTCGCGGGGCGGCGGAGGAGCTGCGCCGCACGATCGAGAACGCGGCGCTCGGATCGCTCGACGGCGCGCCCGCCGCGGCCGTCGTCATTCCCGAGCTCGTGACGCGGGATCAGTTCTATGCGCGGCTGCGCGAGCGCCTGCCCGGGGCGCCGCCACTGCTCTCCGACTTCGCGCGCGAGGTGCTGCTGCGCCGGGCCGCACGCGACGCGAGCGCGGCGGGAGCGGAGCCGCCGTTTCAGCTCCGGGCCGGGCTGATCGTCGAGATCCTCGCGCTTTACGACGAACTGCGGCGGCGCCACAAGACCATCGCGGACTTCGAGCGGCTGCTGATCGACGCGCTCGAGCCGAGCGCGGGACACGACCGCGGCGCCGCGCGGCTGCTGCAGCAGACGATCTTTCTCGTCGCGACGTTCACGCGCTTCGAAGACGCGGTCGCGGCCACCGGCCTGCTCGACGAACACGCGCTGCGGCGGCGGGCGCTGGACCCGGCGGCGCAGCGGCCGCTCTTCCGCCACGTGATCGTGACGGTTGGCGATCAGACGGCCGACCGCCGGGGCCTGTGCGCCGCGGATTTCGATCTGCTCGCCCGCTGCCCCGGCCTCGAGACCATCGACGTCATCGCCACCGAAGCGCTGCTCGAGTCCGGATTGCATCAGCGCATCCACGACCTGCTGCCGGGCATCGAGGAAGATCGCGATGGAGCCGCGGCCGCGC
>JABFWM010000518.1 GCA_013362195.1 Acidobacteriota bacterium | reverse complement strand
GCCTTGCCGCCGCACGATCGCCGCGGCGGCCGCGCGATCCGCGGTTCGCTGCGGCCGGTGCCGGGGCGGCCGGCGAGGCGGTCGCGACCGGCGCTGGCGCGGAACAGGTCGCGGCGAGCTGCCGGATCGAACGCACGATCACTTTCGACGGATCGTTCGACGTCGTCGAACGGCCGCGTCCGCGCGATAGCCTCTGCGGCCGCAGCATGCCGAACACTTCGACCTGCTGCCCGAGGTACTCCTGGAAGTCTCCGGGCGGCAGCCCGGTCAGCCGCAGCGGCGTCCCTGCCGTGACCACGGCGCCGCTCTGCGGCGGATCGTTCGCTGATGCGACCGCGAGGGTATAGACGTCCGGCTCCGATCCCGGCGCGACGCACCCGGTGACGGTGACGTCACGGATCGGACGGCCCTCGCGATCGAGGAGGTAATCGATTGGCTGGTCCGCAAAGGCCGCCGCGCTGGTAACGCCGGCGACCAGACACAGACTCGTGCACACCCGTAGCATTGTCGTTCGCTCCTTTCGCGCGGCGCGCGGCGGCTGACCGGAGTGCCGGCACGCTCGACGCGCCACGGGAGAGAGTGGTGCAAGGCGGGACGCCGCCGATGCGCGACCGCGGCGCATGATGATGAACACGGATGCGAGACCGCCCGAGGAAGCGATCGCGGTGCGGAGAACGGGCGTGGTTGCGCAGTAGGCCGCGTGCGGAGCGGAGCTACAAGCGCCGGCCGGCCGATGAACCCGTGAAGGCTGTGTCGCCTATCCCGTCATCGGCCGGAGAGGATTTACGTTGGTAGAACAGGATCGATGTCGACAGAGGAGGATTTACGTTGGTAGAGGATCGCGCGGCGAATCAGAACACGAAACGCTTCCGTTCCACGGCCGCGTCCGCCAGCTGACGCCTCAGCGCAATCGTATTCACAGGCGTCACCTTCAGGAGACGCCGGAGTGCGGCCAGCAGCGTGCGCAGGTTGTCGCCCTCCGCCATTCCGGCGAGCGCGGTCCGCGCCGACTGATCGATCCGTCCCGCGGCGTCGCTGATGTAGCAGCGCGCGGCGGCGGCGTGCAAATCGCCGCCGGCCTGCTGCGCACGCAGCAGCGCGCTCTCCGATCCGTACGCGTCGATCATGATGTCGGCGGCGGCGATCAGCACTTCCTGCTCGTCGGTCAGCTTCTCGCCGTAGGTCTGCATCGCGGTGCCCAGCACCATCAGTCCGGCCTTCTTCATCGACGCCACCGCGCGCCGTTCCGCGTCGAGCGGCGCGTCGGACGGCAGGTCCATGGCCGGCGGCGCCAGGATCTCGTCCATCAGCGCTTTCGCGGCCGGAATCAGCGGCAGCCCGCCCTTCAACGCGCGGCGAATCGCCATCCCGGGGATCAGCAGGCGGTTGATCTCGTTGGTGCCCTCGAAGATGCGGTTGACGCGCGCGTCGCGGTAGTGGCGCTCGGCGGGGTAATCGCGCACGAAGCCGTTGCCGCCATGAATCTGCACGTTCTCATCGAGGATGAAGTCGAGGGTCTCGCTGCTCGCGACCTTGAGGATGGACGATTCGATCGCGAACTCTTCCAGCGTGGCGAGGATCTCCGCGGGCCCGTGGCCGGGCCCGAGCATGCCGTCGATGAGGCCGGCGGTGCGATAGAGCATCGCCTCGACGGCGTACTGCCGCGCGATCATCTCGCCGAGCTTCTGCTTGATCGCGCCGAAGCTCGCGATCGGCTTCCCGAACTGCCGCCGCGCCGCCGCGTACTTCGCCGCTTCGACGATCGCCATGCGCGCGCCGCCGCTGCACATCGCGCCGAGCTTCAGGCGGCCGTAGTTCAGGGTGTTGAAGGCGATCTTGTGGCCCTTGCCGATCTCCCCGAGCAGGTTGCCGGCCGGCACCTTCGCGTCCTGCAGGATGAGCGGGGTCGTCGACGATCCGAGCAGCCCGAGCTTGTGCTCCTCGTTGCCGCTGCTGACACCGGGGAACCCGCGTTCGACGATGAAGGCGGAGAAGTCTTCGCCGTTCACCTTGGCGAACACGATGAACACGTCGGCAAAGCCGCCGTTGGTGATCCACATCTTCTCGCCGTTCAGCACGAAGTTCCCGTCGGCGTCGCGGGCCGCGCGCGTCCTGGCGCCCAGCGCGTCGGACCCCGAGCCCGACTCGCTGAGTGCGTACGCGCCCACCGTCTCGCCGCTGACGAGACCCGGCAGATATTTCCGCTTCTGCTCCTCGGTGCCGAAGCACACGAGCGGGGTGATCGCGAGCCCCACCTGTGCCCCGAGCGTCGTCGCAAAGGACGCGCAGCGGCCGACGGCCTCGCCGACGACCACGGACGACACCTTGTCGACGTCGATGCCGCCGTAGGCCTCGGCGACGTCGGTCGCGAGCAGCCCGAGCTCACCGCAGCGGCGCACCAGCGCGCGCGCCTTCACCCAGTCCTTCCGCTCGAGCTGATCGATCGCGGGGACGACCTCGTTGTCGATGAACTCCTCCGCGGTCTGCCCGATCAGGCGCTGCTCGTCGTTCAGCCGCTCGCGCGTGAAGATGCCTTCGCCCGGCGCGGACGCTTCCATCTCCACGCCGGTCCGTCCCCGATGGCCGTCGATCAGCCACGCGCCACCCCGTGCGATTGTCGTCGTCGTCATCGACTCGTCTCCCGGTTCGATTGCATTTGGACGTCATGCCGAGCACTGGTGTGATCCGCC
>JABFWM010000293.1 GCA_013362195.1 Acidobacteriota bacterium | reverse complement strand
GTCAGGCCTTCCGCCTCCACCGCGCGGCTACCCGTTTTATGCAACATATTGGCGCATTGATAGAGCCGGAAGAACAACCGGTTGGCGAGCTCCAGCTTCGCTGTATGGTCTGTTTGCGCTGAAACCAAGGGATTCTCCTAATCACGCTGTGCTTGTCATTGCCGACGGGTGTTCCTAGTATACGTCAATATGTTGACGTATTAACGCGGCGCGGACGATACGTTCCGATGGCCGCAATGGTAACCCCTGACCCTTCACGGAGAAGACTGTGCAAAGACTGCAAGGCAAGACGGTGATCGTCACAGGCGGTGGCGGCGGTATCGGCGGGGCGACGTGCCGCCGGTTCGCGGCGGAAGGCGCGCGCGTCGCGGTGCTGGATCTGTCGATCGAGGCCGCGCAAAAGGTGCGCGACGACATTCGCGCGGCGGGCGGCGTGGCCGAGGCGATCCGCTGCGACATCACGAACCGCGCGGAGGTCGATGCCGCCGTCGCATCGGCCGAAGAGACGCTCGGCGCCATCGACGTGCTCGTGAACAACGCCGGCTGGGACGTCTTCAAGCCGTTCACCCGGACCGAGCCGGCTCAGTGGGAGCGGCTCATCGCGATCAATCTGACGGGCGCGCTGCATCTGCATCACGCGGTGCTGCCGCGCATGGCGGAACGCAAATCGGGACGCATCGTGAACATCGCGTCCGATGCGGCGCGCGTCGGCTCGTCCGGCGAGGCCGTCTACGCCGCGTGCAAGGGCGGGCTGGTGTCGTTCTCGAAGACCATCGCGCGCGAGCATGCGCGGCATGGCATCACGGTCAACGTCGTGTGCCCGGGCCCGACCGATACCGCGCTCTTCGCCGACTACAAGGAAGGCGCGGGCAATCCCGAGAAGCTGCTGGAAGCGTTCCAGCGCTCGATTCCACTGGGCCGCATCGGCCAGCCCGAGGACCTTCCCGGCGCGATCGTGTTCTTCGCGAGCGACGACGCGCGCTATATCACCGGCCAGGTGCTGAGCGTCTCCGGCGGCCTGACGATGGCCGGCTGAAACCCATCGAACACGAGGAACACATCATCATGAACTACGAAGACATCCTCTACGAAGTGCGCAACGGCGCCGCGTGGATCACCATCAACCGTCCCGAGAAGATGAACGCGTTTCGCGGCCGCACCTGCGACGAACTCATCCACGCGATCAACCGCGCGGGCTATTCGCGCGAAATCGGCGTGATCGTGCTCGCGGGCGCGGGCGAGAAAGCGTTCTGCACCGGCGGCGATCAATCCGCGCACGAAGGACAGTACGACGGCCGCGGCACCATCGGCCTGCCGATGGAAGAGCTGCACAACGCGATCCGCGACGTGCCCAAGCCCGTGATCGCGCGCGTGCAGGGCTACGCGGTCGGCGGCGGCAACGTGCTGTGCACGATCTGCGACTTCACGATCGCATCGGAGAAGGCCGTGTTCGCGCAGGCGGGGCCGAAGGTCGGCTCGGTCGATCCGGGCTACGGCACGGCATTTCTCGCGCGCGTGGTCGGCGAGAAGAAGGCGCGCGAGATCTGGTATCTGTGCCGCCGCTATCCGGCGTCGGACGCGCTCGCGATGGGCCTCGTCAACGCCGTGGTGCCGCACGAGGCGCTCGACGCCGAAGTGCAGAAATGGTGTGACGAAATCATGGAGAAGAGCCCGACGGCGATCGCCATCGCGAAGCGCTCGTTCAACATGGACACGGCGCATCAGGCGGGCATCGCGGGCATGGGCATGTACGCGCTCAAGCTTTACTACGACACCGAGGAATCGCGCGAGGGCGTGCGTGCCTTCCAGGAAAGGCGCAAGCCGGAATTCCGGCGTTATGCGAAGTAACCGGAGCCGACGCCATGAATCCTTATCTCGATGAAGACCTCGTTACGCTCGGCGAACACGCGCGGCGCTTTGCACAGGGACGCGTCGCGCCCGGCTTCGAGACGCGCGACACCACCCGCACGCTCGACCGCGAACTCATGCTCGAAATGGGGCAGATGGGGTTCATCGCGCCGGAGCTGCCCGAGCAATACGGCGGCCAGGGCCTCGGCTGCCTCGCCGCGGGCGTCATCCACGAAGAGATCGCGCGCGCGGATCTGAGCCTCTCGTACATCAATCTGCTCGCGTCGCTCAACGGGCAGATTCTCGCGCAGCACGCCGCGCCGGAGATCGCGCGGCCCTGGCTCGAAAGGCTGACGCAGGGACGCGCGCTGCTCGCGATCGCGCTGACCGAACCGCGCGGCGGCTCGGACGCCGCGAACCTGCGCCTGCGCATGGAGCGCGTGGGCGATCACTACGAGCTCAACGGCGAGAAGACGTCGATCTCGGCCTCCGATCAGGCCGACGCGGCTGTGGTGTTCGCGCGCACCGGCCGTGTCGAGGACGGCGCGCGCGGCGTGTCGGCGATCCTCGTGCCGATGGACCTGCCGGGCATCACGCGCAACCGCTTCAATTGTCATGGACAACGCGCCATCGGCCGTGGCTCGATCTTCTTCGAGAACGTGCGCGTGCCGGCCGATCATCGGCTCGGCGACGAAGGCAAGGGCTTCGTGCAGGTGATGCAGGGCTTCGATTTCTCGCGCGCGCTGATCGGCCTGCAGGTTCTGGCGGTCGCGAAGACGAGTCTCGAGGAGACGTGGGCCTATGCCGCGGAGCGCGAGGCGTTCGGCAAGCCGCTGTCGGCGT
>JABFWM010000184.1 GCA_013362195.1 Acidobacteriota bacterium | reverse complement strand
TATACAGGAGGCGATCGGCGAAGTCGGTGGCGTGGAGCAGGCTGAACGTCATCGGCGTCAGCGTGTTCTTCTTCTTGCCGGTCTTCGTGGCGGCCTTCACCAGCGCAGACGAGTTCCATTCCGTCATGAAGACCGGCCGGCCGGCGGCGCTAAGCCACTTCGCCAGCAGTCCCAGTTGCGTCGTCTTGCCCGACCCGTCGATGCCCTCGACGACGAACAGCTTCCCCGGGTACTCGTGCGGCGTGGTCAGGTTGTTCAGCATGCGATGGACGTTCCTTGTGGTCCGGGCCGGCGACTTCGAATCGCACCGGGCGTTCGAGCAGCTTCTCGAACGGCGCGGCGTGGCGGACGGCGGCCCACGCTTCGAGCTCCGCGTCGCCGCCGGCGCGAAGCCGCACCAGATACTCGTCGCCGCGCGGAACGACGTCGATCCCCGAGACGGTCTGCGAGTGGCTGCGATCGAGCCCCTCGGCGAGCCGCACCATCGCCGCGAGCGCGCGGACCATCCGGCGGACCGGTCCTTTCAGCGATCCGTAGCCGTCGTGCGATCGCTTGGGAGCCGCTTGTCGATGGTACCGTGCGATGAGCGCGATGATCTCGATTTCCGCGGGATCGAACCCACGCAGGTCCCCATTCTTGATCAGGTAGTACGAGTGGCGGTGGTGCTTCTCGTAACTGATGTGGACGCCGATGTCGTGCAGCAGCGCGCCGTACTCGAGCCACTCGCGTTCGCGTTCGCCAAGCTGATGGACGGCCCGGGTCTGATCGAACAGCGACAGCGCAAGCCGCGCGACCTGCTGCGCGTGCTCGGGCCAGAAGCCGCACCGCTCCCCGAGCTCCATCACGCTCCGGCGGCGGACGTCGGGATAGCGGTCGACCTTGCGGATCCGGGACGTGTTGCGGCGGATGTAGTCGAGGACGAGGCCCTCGCGAAGCGCAAGGTCGCAAAGCGTCAGCTGACCGGCATTCAGCCGCCGCAGAATCGTGTCGAGCAGGATCGATCCTGCGACCGCGATGTCGGCGCGACGGGGATCCAGCCCGGGCATGTGCAGACGTGCTTCAAGATCCGCGCCGCTCAGCCGTTTGCGGATCCGGCGGAAGGCCTTGGCGGAGACGCGGCGGTTCCGCAGCTCTTCAGCGTCGGCGACGCCTTCCTCGCTGAGCGCGAGCGCCCCAAGGCTGAGAATGGTCCCCGAGGTGCCGATGACCCGGTCGAACTTGCGGGCGGCGATGGTGTCGACGTAATCGCCCACCACCTTGTTTATGTGTTTGACGAGCCGCCGCTCGTCGCCTTCCGACAGCGGGTCGGACTTTACGAACCGTTCGGTCAACCGGATGACGCCGAGCTTGAAGCTCTGGGCCAGCGTCAGGTGCGCGGCGGATCCGAGCGTGACCTCGACGCTGCCGCCGCCGATATCGATGACCACGGCCGGGTTGCCGCCTATATCGACCCCGTATCCGGCAGCCAGATGAATGAGGCGCGCCTCTTCCGTGCCCGTAATGATGCGGACGCGGATCCCGGTTTGTCTCCCGACCTCCGCAATGAAGTCGCCACCGTTGTCGGCCTCGCGGGTCGCTGACGTGGCGGTGGCCACAATCTCATCCACCTTGTGCGAGTCCGCGAGGCGGCGGAACTTGGCAAGGGTTTGCAGCGCGGCGGTCACGGCCGTCGGCGTCAGGCTCCGACCGTCGAGGCCGCCCGCCCCCAGACGGACCATTTCCTTTTCTCTATCAACAACTTCGAAGGACAGGTCGGGGCGAACCTGCACGACGATCATGTGGATCGAGTTCGTGCCGATGTCGATGGCGGCAATGCGCATGCGCGAGGCGGGACAAACGGAAGGGCTGGCGGATTCCTTGCTTGCTCCAGGCCGGAGATATACTGGCCCGCGTCAGCCGGTCGCGATCCTACCATGAACCGATCACCCCACCTGGTCCGTCTGCTCGAGCGTCGCGCGCGTGCGTTGCACCGCCATCTGCCCCGCGCGATGGCAGGTGACGATATCGGCGTGCATCAGGCCCGTGTCGCGTCGCGGCGGCTCCGGGAGGCGGTGCCCGTGTTGACGGATGGGTTGGACGGGGCGAAGGCGGGCAAGGCGCGCCGGAAAATGCGGCGGTTGACGCGTGCGCTGGGCAGCGTCCGCGAGCTTGACGTCACGCTGCACCTGCTGGACGAGCTGATCGAAAAGCCGGGCGTGTCGCGGGCGGCCGTTCACGACGTGCGGGCCCACGTGCTCGAACAACGCGAACAGCGGCGGGCCGGCATGCACGCGCGGCTGGACGGCGTGAATACGGACAAGCTGGCGCGGCGCCTGGAGGCGGTCCGCGCGGCGCTGATGCAGCCGGCGCCCGGCCACAACTGGCGCGCATCGCTGGCCGCACGCATTGCCAAACGCGCGCGCCGGCTCGAACGCGCCATCGATGCGGCCGGCCAGATCTACGGGCCGGAGGCACTGCATCAGGTGCGCATTGCGGCGAAGAAGCTGCGCTACGCCGTCGAGATCGCCAACGAGAGCGGCGCCGCGCCCGCGGCCGCGACCGTACGCGCGTTGAAGCGCGTGCAGGAAACGCTCGGGCGCCTTCACGATCTGCAGGTCCTGCAGCAGCACGGCGCGGCGGGGGCGGCGGCGCCGCGAAGCGCGCAGCGCGACGCGCCGGATGTTGGTCTCTCGGTGCTGGCGCGCCGCATCGAGGACGAATGCCGTC
>JABFWM010000156.1 GCA_013362195.1 Acidobacteriota bacterium | reverse complement strand
CTCCGGCAGGACGTGCGCGTCGTGCTCAACCCGAAGGGAAGCGGCCGGGTCGGCATGCAGATCGTCATCGACACCCCGTCGGGCCGCCCGGATGTGCCGCAGCCGTTCACGCTTGCCGGCTGGGCCGCGGACCTCGATGCCGCGGACGGGACGGGCGTGGGCACCGTGCACGTGTGGGCATATCCGATCACCGGTGCGGATCCGATCTTTCTTGGCGTCGCGTCCTACGGCGGCCGACGCCCTGACGTCGCGGCCGTCTACGGCGATCCGTTCCGCGACAGCGGCTACGGTCTGGTCGTGGACCGATTGACGCCAGGCATCTACACCCTCGCGGTGTTCGCGTGGAGCCCGGCGACCGGCACGTTCGCGCCAGCGAAGACGCTGCAGATCGTCGTGCGTTGAGGTGCTTCCACCTAAAGGTGGAAGCTACAGGAATCGCGTAGCTTCCGCCTTCAGGCGGAAGGCGCACCCGTGAATCCCGTAGCTTCCGCCTTCAGGCGGAAGAAACCTTTGATACGATCCCGACGTGTCCACGACTGACATCGACGTTGCCGTGATAGGCGCCGGAGTCACGGGGCTGGCGTCGGCGTCGGCGATCGCACGGCACGGTCATTCGGTTGCGCTCGTCGAACGGCATCCCCGCCCGGGGATGGAGACGAGCACCCACAACAGCGGCGTCATTCACGCCGGCATCTACTATCCGGCCGGCTCGTTGAAGGCGCGCCTGTGCGTCGAAGGCGCGCAGCGGCTCTTCGCGTTCTGCGCGGCGCACGGCGTGCCGCACGAGAAGTGCGGCAAGGTCATTGTCGCGACTTCGGAGGACGAGATCCCCACGCTCGAAGCGCTACTCGTCACCGGCCGCGGCAACGACGTCCCCGGGCTCGACCTGGTCGACGCGGCGTTCGTGAAGCGGCGCGAGCCGAACGTGCGCGCGATCGCCGCGGTCTGGTCGCCCGAAACCGGACGGCTGGATGCGTCCGCTCTGGTCGCGGCGTTGCGCCGCGTCGCCGCAGCGAATGGGGTGATGCTCGTCTCCGGCACGACCGTGCACGGGGGCGCCCGGAACGGGAGCGGGTTCGACGTGCGGCTCGGCGACGAGCGCGTCACCTCGCGCGTGATCGTCAATGCCGCCGGGCTGTACGCCGACGAGATGTCGGCGGCGTTCGGCGGCGCGGGATTCCGCATCTATCCGGTTCGCGGCGAGTACGCCGAGCTGCGGCCGTCCAGGCAGAACCTGGTCAACGGCCTCGTCTATCCGCTGCCGCATCCCGGCGGCCACAGCCTCGGGGTGCACCTGACCCGGACGCCGTCGGGGAACGTGCTGGTCGGCCCGACGGCCCGCTATCAGGATCGGAAGGACGATTACGAAGACGATCGGCTGCCGCTCGAAGCCTACGTCGAATCGACGCAGGCGCTGCTGCCGTCGATCAATCTCGCCGATCTGCAGTACGGCGGCAGCGGCATCCGCCCGAAGCTCGCGCCGCCGGAAGAAAAATTCGCCGACTTCATGATCCGTGGAGACGAGCACGTGCCGAACCTGGTGCACGCCGCGGGCATCGATTCGCCAGGTCTGACGGCGTGCCTGTCGATTGGCGAGATGGTCGCCGGGTTGGTCGGCGAGCGATTGTCCTGATGCCGGTCTGAAGACGCGGCCTACACGCGCGGAGTGCGTCCTATACGCGCCGAGTACGTAGGGCAGGCCTTCAGGCCCGCCGCTCTCCGAGATATCGCCGCAGCGCGTCCTGCCACGTCGGCATCACGAACCCCGCCCGGGACAATTTCTCATTCGAGAGCGCGCAATATTGCGGGCGCCTCGCGCGCAGCGCCACGTCGGCCACCCGGACCGGGATCAGCTCCGCGTCGATCGCGAGAATACGGGCGGCCTCCTTCGCCAGCTCGTGCCACGTCGTCTCGCCGACGTTGACGGTGTGGTACACGCCGTACGCCGCTCGGGTCGTGACCAGGTGCCACGTCGCACCCGCCACGTCGGCCACGTAGCTGGGCGTCACCACGCGGTCGACGAAGACGCGCGCCGGCGTGCCCTCGCGCATCGACGCGACGATCCGATCGATCGTGCTGCGCCGCCGGTCGCCTCCGAACAGGCTCTCGACGCGCAGGACGTAGTGTGCGGCGGCGTCCGCGGCGAACCACTCGCCGAGCAGCTTGGACGAGGCGTAGACGCTTTCCGGCCGCGGCGCGTCGCTCTCGATGTACGGCGTCGACGCCGTGCCGTCGAACACGAAGTCGGTGCCGTAGTGGACGAACGTGGCGCGCACGGCGGCGGCCGCCCCCGCCAGCGCGCGCACGCCCAGAGCATTGGCGCGCAGCGCGCCGGCCGCGTGCTCCTCCGCGCCGTCGACGTCGTTGTAGGCGGCGCAGTTGATCACCACGTCGGGCCGTTCCGCCGCAACCGCCCGCGCCACGGCGGCGCTGTCGCCAATATCCAGCATCGCGTGCGTGAACGGCCGTACCGCGGCGCGCGACGAAAAGCTCGACACGATTGCCGCGCCCAGCTGTCCGCCGGCGCCCGTGACCAGCACCCGCATCGCTATCCGACCGCCTCGGCAATCGCCTGGACGACGTGGCGCTGCTGGTCCTCGGTCAGTTCGCCGTAGATGGGCAGCGCGAGGACCTCGTCGGCGGCGGCTTCGGCGGCCGGGAAGTCTCCGCGGCGGTGGCCGAGAGGCGCGAAGCACTCCTGCAGGTGGAATGGCAC
>JABFWM010000054.1 GCA_013362195.1 Acidobacteriota bacterium | reverse complement strand
GTGTCCGGCATATGCGGCGAGGGCCTGTTCGCGGCCGTCGAGATCGCGAAGGGTGAAGGGGGGCCCCGCGACGGGCTCGTAGAGCCACGTGCCGCCGGTCGAACGATCGGCGCCGGCGCCGCTCGACGCGGACACGGTGGTTCCCGTCGACGCGGCAGCCCGGAAGGGTTCGTTGCGAATCGTCTCGCTGCCTTCGCGGATCCAGACGCGGTGATTCAGCGGAACGCCGGGGACGCGCTGCACGAGCCCGCTCGGCCACACGATCTCGACCTTCGCCATCTGCTGGCTCCTGCCGAGGCCGATCAGCAGCTGCTTCGAGTGCTGCGAGAGGAAGCCGGACCCTGCCATCACGATGCGCGTCGCGTGCACCCGATCGGTCTCGACGGTCACGCGCGCGCCGATCGCGTCGCGGTTGCTCTTCGTGCCGATCAGGTTCAGCGCGATCGACGCGTTGCCCGCGCCGAACGCGTTCCGGAACAGCCGCAGCTGCGGAGACGAGCGCGGCGCCATCAGGATCACGTCCGATCGGCCGTCCGCGTCGTAGTCGAGGACCGCGAAGGCACGTCCGTCCTGATCCAGATCCAGCCCCGTCGTGCCCGAGACGTCGTCGAAGCCGCCGCGGCCGTCATTGCGCAGCAGCACGTTGCGCTCGTGCTGGGCCTGCGCGCCGTCGCTGACGAGCAGTCGATTGGCCGCACGCCATCCATCGTCGTAAGCCGTGCCCGGCTTTCTGGCGAGCGGCGACTCCGCCACCACCTGGCGCCAGAAGAAGCTGTCGACGTCGACCGCGGCCTCGCCATCGTCGCGCGTGAACATGCCGTTGGCGACGTAGAGGTCCTGCCACCCGTCGTTGTCGAAATCGAGCGCGTCAGACGCCCAGGCCCACCGGCCGAAGTCGGCCTTCGCCTCGATGGTCACGTCAGCAAAGGTCCCGTTCCCCTGGTTGCGGAACAGCGAGTTGCCGCGCGCATGCCGACGATAGAGGTCGCGGATGGCGGGCGGCGCATCGCGCATGAACCCGGGTTCGGAGGTGACGCGCTGGCCGGCCGCCGTCCACATGTTGCCGGTGTAGATGTCGAGGTGCCCGTCGTTGTCGAAGTCGAGGAACGTCGCACTCATGCCGGCGCCGTAGTCCTCGACCCCGGCGGCCGACGCCACGTCCGTGAAATGCGGCCGGCCGTTCACCAGGCCATCGTGGTGATACAGGTTCTTGCGGCCGAAATCGTTCGCGACCAGGAGATCGGGCCACCCGTCCTCGTCGTAGTCCGCCCACGCCGCCGCGAAGCTGAATCGATCGTTGTTCTGATCGAGGCCGACCTCGCCGGTCACCTCGACGAAGCGGCCGTGGCCGTCGTTTCTGAGCAGCACGTTCGGCGACCCGTTCTGCGCGTCGTGGTACGGCGAGGGCGGACCGGCCTTGTCCTCGCTGACGCCGATGAAGTATCCGTACGCGCACAGATAGAGATCGACGAACCCATCGCGATCGTAGTCGGCGGCCGCGGCGGACGTGAGGGAACCCTGCAGCGGCTGCTTGAACTGAAACGCATCCGGCTGGCGCGTGAAGCGCCCCCGGCCGTCGTTCAGGAACAGCAGCGGGCCGGTGCGTGCGAGCAGGACGAGATCCTCGTCCCCGTCGTTGTCGACGTCGATGAAGAGCGACTGCGACGTGCGGTCGAGCAGCCCGAGGCCGGCCTGCCCGGTCAGATCGGTGAACGTGCCGTCGCCGTTGTTGCGGAACAGGCGGTTCGGCAGGCCCTCCGGCTGCGCGACATACACGTCGTCCAGCCCGTCGCCGTCGACGTCGCCAACCGAGACGCCGTGATGGCCCATGCCGCGCGGCATGAAGACGGCGTCCAGGTGCGAGGCCCAGTAGTCGAGGCCAGGTACGAGCTGGCGGCGGAACGAGGGATTGCCGCCGAACGCGCGGTCGGTGACCTCGGCGAACACGGGCGCACTCGCGCGACTGCGCAGGTGATCGAGCGTGAGCCATTCGAAGACGCGCCAGCGGCCGTCGGCGGCCCGATGCCACCGCATCTGCCAGTGTCCGAGACGTTCGGCACGCCAGCCGGCCTTCGCGTCGCCGGCGAGATCGAACCGGACGACGGTGAGCAGGCGCGGATCGCTGTCGCCTTCGGCTGCGATGCGCGTCATGAGGAACTCCGCCGTCTTCACCGTGGCAAAGCCGCCGAGCAGCGCGCCCAGCTCCGTGCCGAACGCGCGAGCATCGAGCGGCAGATCGGCCGGCATCGGGCGAGCACGAACGATCTCGAGGCCGGGGCCGGCGTCGGTGGCGCTTTCCTCGCGCGGCAGGAGATGACCGCCCTTGAAGTCGGGGGCAAGCAGTCCGTTGAGCGCGTCGGCGGCGCGCTCGGGATGCTCGCGTAAGCGCGCGCTCAGTTCGGTAAGGCGGTCCGCCAGTTCCGCGGCGTACTGTTCTTCAGGGAACGCATCCGCGCCAGGTGCGAGGTGCTTGAGGACCGATTCGAGCGGCGAGGGAACGCGAGTCTTCGGACGATAGCGGTAAATCGTCGGAGGCGGCGTGGCGGCGGGTCCGCCCGCCGCAAGGACATCGCCGCCGATCGCGGCAGCCACGAGCAGCAGCGCCCAGGCCGACAGCCGAATGCCACACACCGAACTCGACTGGCGCGGCGAGAGCCGGGGTCTGGCATTCGGCATCGATCACTCAAACGAGGGCGGGATCAATAACTGAACTTCAC
>JABFWM010000664.1 GCA_013362195.1 Acidobacteriota bacterium | reverse complement strand
GTGTGCAGGCCGATTCCGGGCGCGCGCACGCCGAAGCCGCGCGGCTGAAGGCCGAAGAGGCACGCGGCAAGGCCGACGCCGCGCGCGCGACGGCGGAAGCGGAGCGGACGAAAGCGGCGGAGGACGCGGCCGCGCGCGCAGAACTGAAGCCGGCGGCGCCGGACCGCAACATCGAGCATCTGGTGGCCGGCGTGCAGGCGATCGATGGATCGCGTTCGCTCTCCGACGCGTTGAAAGTGCTGCTCCAGCACGCGTCGACGATCGCGCCGCGCGCGCTCGTGTTCCTCGTCAACGGCGATCGGCTGAAGTCGTGGAAGGGTGTCGGCTTCCCGCAATTCGACACGCATCCGTTCGAGTCGGCGATCGTCGGCACGGGCCTGCTGGCGCAGGCGATCCAGACGGGGACGCCCGTCACCTCCTCGCCCTCGCAGCCGGCGCCGACCTTCGCCGGCCTCGGCCTGGATCGAACGGCGCTGGCCGCGCCGATCGTGGTGGGCGGACGCGCCGTCGCGGTCGTGTATGCCGACAATGGCCCCGAGGGAGAGGCGCCCGGCTCGTGGCGCGCAGCGGTCGAAGCGCTCGTGCGTCACGCGGCGACGCAGCTCGCGCTGCTGACCGCGATGCGCACCGTGCAGGCCGTGAGCGCCAGCGCCGCACCTGTCCCGACCGGAACCGGCGGCGCGGTCGCGCCTGAGGCCGACGTGCAGGAACAGGGGGCCCGCCGCTACGCCCGGCTGCTCGTCTCGGAGATCAAGTTGTACAACGAAGCCGCGGTGCGTGCCGGCCGCGAGCAGCGCGATCTGCTGCGACGGCTCGGTCCGGAGATCGAGCGCGCGCGCCGCCTGTACGAAGAACGAGTGTCGCCGCGGCTCACCGCGCGGACGTCTTATTTTCATCAGGAGCTCGTGCAGACGCTCGCAGACGGCGATCCGGGACTCCTCGGCAAGGGCTAATGCTGTACCGCGTCTTCGTCCTCACCGCCGCGTGCCTGGTCGCCTCGCCCGCGCTGCGAGCCGCCGGGCCATCTTCACCGGCGCACGGCCCGTCTGTTCCGCCTCCGTCCGCAGGCAGCGATCAGCAACTGCAACCGACGGCGCACGCGGCGCTGCCGCCAGACGTCGACGACTACTGGCTGGTGCCGTCGGATCGCGAGCGCAGGATTGGCACCGCGACCGCGCTCGCGTCGGCGGCGAATGCCTACGCGGCTGGCAATTACCCGGCCGCGCTCGCCTCGGCGCAGCAGGCGGCCACCGCGAACACGGCGACCGCCGCCTACGCGCTCTACTATCAGGGGCTGGCGGAGCTTCGGCTCGCCCGGCCCGACGATGCCGCGAAGACGTTCGACCGGGTGATCGAACGGCAGCCGGAAGGCTATCTCCCGGCCGCGGCGATGCTGGCCAAGGGTGAAGCGGAAGAGAGCCGTGGGAATTACGCGGCGGCGGCGGCGCTCTACGACAAGCTGACGGCACGCAAGACCGTCGCGCCGGAGGAGGTGCTGTCGCGGCTCGGGCGCTCGGCGCTCGCGGCCGGCGACAGGTCGCGCGCGGCGCAGGCGTACCTGCGCGTCTACTACGAGTTCCCGCTCAGCGATGCCGCCGCGGGGGCGGGCAGCGCGCTTGGCGGACTGCAGGATCAGATCGTCCGCAGCAGCTACAAGGCGGATCTCTCGCGCGCCGTGCTGCTCTTCAACGCGAAGCGCTACCAGGACGCGCGCACCGCGTTTCAGGCGCTCCAGCCGCAGGTGGCGGACGACGACCGCGAACTGACCGATCTCCGCATCGCCGAATGTGAGTTCTTCCTGAAGCGGTACGCGGCGGCGCGCGACGGCGTCCAACCGTATCTCGACAAGGCGTCGCGCCGCGGCGAAGCGCGGTTCTTCTATCTCAGCGCGCTTCGCGAGCTCGGCGCCTCCGACCAGTACATCGCGCAGACGCGGCAGCTCGTCGCCGACTTTCCCGACAGTTCATGGTCCGAGGAAGCACTCAACAACCTCGGCACGCATTACATTCTCGAGAACGAAGACGCTCTCGCCGCCGAGGCCTTCCGCGAGGTGTTCGAGAAGTTCCCGGGGGGCCGCCATGCCGAGCGGGCGGCGTGGAAGTACGGCTGGTACGCCTACAAGACCGGCAGGTATGACGAGACCGTGCGCGTGTTCGAAAGCGCGGCCGCCGCATTCCCGCGTTCCGACTACCGGCCGTCGTGGCTGTATTGGGCAGCGCGGGCGCGCGGCCGCACCGGCGACCGGACGTCCGCCGACGCGCGGATGCGCCTCGTCTACGGCGACTACATGAACTCGTACTACGGCCGCCTCGCTCGTCGTCAGCTCGCGACGCAGCAGGCGGCGCGGCTCGGCACGACCGCGGATACGCTGGCGATTCCGGCGGCGGATCGCGCCCCGGGCCCGCCGGTGTCGGCGCCGCCGCCGAACGCGGCGGTGATCCGTCAGCTGCTCGCGGCCGGCCTTCTCGACGACGCGTTGAACGAGCTGCGCTACGCGCAGCGGACGTCCGGCACCTCGACGACGATCGATGCCACGATCGCGTGGGTGTATCACGAGAAAGGGGAGCTGCGGCGCGCGATTATCCTGATGCGCCGTGCCTACCCGCAGCATCTCGCGGCCGGCGGCGAGGGCCTGCCGGCGGAGATTCTGCAGATCATCTTTCCGCTGACCTACTGGGACTCGATCAAGCGCAACGCGGCGCTCCGCGGCCTCGATCCGTACGTCGTCGCGGCGTTGATCGCGCAGGAATCGACGTTCGATCCGGACGCGCGCTCCATCGCGAACGCGTGGGGCCTGATGCAGATCGTGCCCGCGACCGGCCGCCGGCTTGCGCGCGAGGTCGGCGTCCGCCGCTTCACCACGGCGATGCTGACGAATCCCGACCTCAACATCCGGCTCGGGACGCTGTATTTCTCCCGGCTCGTGCAGCAGTTCGGCGGCGCCTATTACGCGCTCGCGAGCTACAACGCGGGTGAGAGCCGGGTGGTCCGCTGGAAGATGGAGCGTCCCGGGCTCGATGAAGACGAGTTCATCGACGACATTCCCTTCCCCGAAACCCAGAATTACGTCAAGCGCATTCTCGGCACGGCGGAGGATTACCGTCGCCTGTACGGGAATGGCGGCGGCCAGCCACGCGCGGTGAAGGCCTCCGCGTCCACCGTCGCGCCGGCGGCGAAGCCCACGACGGCGAAGAAGGCGGCGGCGACCAAGAAAGCGGCCGCGAAGAAAGCCACGCCAAAGAAGAAGAAGACGACGACCGCGAAGAAGCGGCGGTAGCGTCGCCTCCTCGCGCCGTACCCGCTCCAGCCTCGTCACGGGAACGACACCACCTCGTACAACGTCATCTGCGCGTCGTCCGCGAGCATCCGCAGATGACGGGCGAAGGGCACCAGCCGTTCGCGGATCTCGCCCTGCCGCGGCCCGTACATGTCCCAGTGAATCGTGAGATACCGGACGCGACGCTTGGCCATCGCGGCGAACGCGTCGGTCGAGGGAAACGACGCGAGCAGCGGCGCCGCGGCGCGGAAATCGGCGGGGAAGACGTCGCTGTACCCGTTCACGAGCGGCATCCAGTGCGCGGTGGAGAAGAGCATGTACTGCGCGTGGAGCGGAAACGCGATGCGCTCGCCGTAGAAGGGGAACTCGGCGACCGGTCCGCGCGGCAGCTTCGCGAGGACCGCGTACGCGGCGGGCGTGTCGGGTGCGCGCTCCCATGGAAACGGCAGCACGTTCAGCTCGCCGATCGCGACCGCCGCCAGCGCCCACGCCAGCGCCGTGCGCCGCCGCTCCGGCGCTCGCGCGAAGAGGTCGGCCATCGCCACCGAGGCGAACGCCGCCAGGGCGAGGACGACCACGATGCCGAACCGGGCGGGCGCACGGAGAAACGCGAAGAGCGGCACTTCGTAGAGAACGCGGTAGAGGCCGGCGTGGGGCCCGAGCGACGCCCACACGGCCAGCACGCCCAACGAACCGTAGACGACGGCGATCTCACGCGCGCGGGCGTCGCTGTCGAGCGCACGGCGGACCGCGATGGCGCTACCGGCCGCGCCGAACACGAGCGCGAGGATCCCCGGGAACAGCGGTTCCGTGAAGCGCTCGAACCGCGACGCGATCGCCAGCAGCCAGCGGTGAGCATGGGCGGGCGACGCGAGGTAGCTTTGCGGGTTCGCCGCCCACCGCACCGCATCGTCGAGCGTGCGGTGGAAGCCGCTTTCCTCCTGCACGCGCAGATACGGCACGAAGAACGGCAGCACGCACGCGACCGATGTCACGGCGGCCACCGCGATGGCCGTCCAGTACGCGCCCGATCGCCATGACCCGCGCAGCGCCGCGATGACGAGGGTCGCGTAGCCGACCATCAAGCCCGCGAAGATGCCGTAGTAGGCGCACGCCAGCGCTTGCGCGGCCAGCGCGAGGCCGAGCCAGACGCCTCGTCGCGTCGACGGCGCGTCGGCGAGGCGGTGAAGCCGCAGCAGGGCGAGCGGCAGCCCGCCGGTCATGAGCAGCTGAATGTGCGAGGAATGGCTCGTGACGTAAGGGCAGCAGGCGTAGAGCACGGCGCCAATGGCGCTGGCGCGCGGATCGCGCGTCAGATAGCGCAGCAGCGCGTAGGCGCACACGAACGCCGACGCGATGGAAAACAACGCGGCAACGTTGTGCGCGGCGTACGGATTGCGGGTGGCCCAGTACACGGGCACGGCGAGCGCGCCGGCGAACAGGTTCGCTTCCGAGTAGGCGAGCGTGCGGCGATGGGGATAGAAGATGTTGGCGTCGAAGACGTCGAGCGGATCGACGACGATCGTGCGCGCCACCCACGCGACGTTCCAGATCCCGAGCTGCCCGTCAGCGCCGATCGTGCGTCCAAGATGCCCGATGCCCGCCGTCAAGGGCCAGGTGACGACGATCGCGAGGGCCACCCCGGCGAGCGCGACGAGCAGTCGTTCGCGCGGTCGCGCGATGGTGCCGGGCAGGGCGTCCATGTAGAATTGCACGTCATTCTACCTGCAAACATTTTCTCCGCCGTGATCGCGGCCATCGCGGCCGCGGCCGCCGTCTGGGTCTCCGGCGGCGCGATCGGCATCGACGCCACCGGCGGCGGACGCATCGGCCTTCTTCCCGTCGACCCCGCGCACGTCACCGCCGCGCTCGCGGCGGGGGTGGTGGTGCTTGCGCTCGGTCTGCGGCGCGCGCGGGGACGCGCCATGGCCGTCGCCGTATCACCACTGCTGTTCGTCGTGCTGCCGTGGCTCCCGTTTCACGTACCGCCCGCGTTTCTCGTCTGGACGGGCGGTCTCGCCACGCTGGCGGGTACGGCGGCGCTGCTCACGGTCGCTGCCGTCATATGCCCGCCCGATCTGTCGATCAGGTCGATCGCACCACCAACGCAGGCGCGCATCGCCGCAGCGCTCTCCGCCGGAGTCTTTGCGCTGGCGGCGTGGTACGTGGCGCCGACGCTCCCGGGCGGCGACGAACCGCATTACCTCGTGATCACGCAAAGCCTCCTGCGCGACGGCGACCTGGACATCGAGAACAACCATCGCCGCGGCGACTACCGTGAGTACTTCGTCGGCGACCTGCAGCCCGACTCCATCCGCCGTGGCCGCAACGGCGCACTCTATTCGATTCACGCGCCGGGACTGCCCGCGCTCATCCTGCCGGCGTTCGCGGTTGGCGGGTACCTGGCGGTGCGGGTGTTCCTGCTCCTCGTCGCCGCGAGTGCGGCAGGGTTGGTCTGGTGGCTCGCGTGGCGCGTCACGCAGCGCGCGTCGGCGGCCTGGTTCGGGTGGGCCGCGGTCGTGCTCCCCGCGCCCTACCTACTCGAGACCTTCACGATTTATCCCGACGGTCTTGGCGCGAGCGTGGTCCTGACCGGATTCTGGGCGCTGCTGCGTCTCGACTGGGAGCGCGACGGGCACGCGACATCGTGGCGGCCGTGGTTCCTGCACGGCCTTGCGCTTGCCACCTTGCCGTGGATGCACACGCGATTCTCGGTGCTGGCGGCGACGATTGGCGGTCTGGTGCTCGTTCGAGTGAGCGCGGCGCCCAACGCGGTCGCCAGAGCGATCGCCTTTCTCGCGGCGCCCGCGCTCAGCGCCATCGCCTGGCTCTGGTTCTTCGACATCCTCTACGGAACGCCGGATCCCTCGGCGCCGTAAGCCGGTCAGGTGCAGAGCTCGTTCGCGTACCTCCCGAACGGGATCGCCGGCCTGTTTTTCGATCAGGGCTTCGGGCTGCTCGCGAGCGCCCCGGTCCTGGTCGTCGCGCTCGCCGGCCTCGCGCGCGCGCGCCGGTTCGCCAGCCAATGGCTCGTCGTCGCGGCGCCGTACCTGATCGCGGTGACGACGTTCGCGATGTGGTGGGCGGGATGGAGCGCGCCGGCGCGGTTCTTCGTGCCGCTGCTGTTGCCGCTGGGGATTCCGGCAGCGGCGGCCTGGGCCGCGATGCGATCGCGCGGCGTGCGCGCGGCCGCGCTCGCGCTGCTGGTCGCGAGCGTGTGGCTGTCCGGCGTGCTGGTCGTCGCGGGCGGCGGGCGTCTCGGCTATCACGCGCGCACCGAGACGGGGGCCACGGCCGCACCATGGGCCGAATGGGCGGCGCGAGTCGTCGATCTCCCTTCAGCGCTTCCCGCGTTCGTGCCGCTGCCCGTCGGGACCCCGACCGCCGCCCGGACACTCGCGACGCGCGACGGGCTGCTGACGGCTGTCATCTGGATCGCCGCCGGCAGCATCGCGGCGTCGCTCATTGCTTTCGTCGCCGGCCCGCATATTCGTGAGATGAGCGATCTCGCCGCCGCGACCGCCCTGGTGTTCGCGTGCGCCGGAACGGCCGCGCTTGCGACGACGTGGGCGATACGAGGGAAGGATCCTCTCACCGCGGCGCCCGCGCAGCTCGATCTGCTGCGCGCCCTCGGCGGCAGCCGCGTCGTCGCGTTCGATCTCGACGGCTGGCGGCGCGTGACGCGCGACGCGCTCGTCTCCCGGATGCGGATCGATCTGCCAGTCGCCGAGCCGCCCGCGGGTGCGAGAGGGAACCGCGCGCTCGTGACGCTCTCGGCAGTGCCTGCGGGCGAGTACCAGGTGAGCGTGCGACATCGCGGCGGCGACGGGTGGATCATGGTCGGGGTCGGGCTCGATCGCGATCCGTTCGCGCTCATCACGGAACCGGTCTCCACGGTTGCCGCCGGACGTCTGGTGCGGTTTCCCGTGGACGTTCGCTCCCTGACGGTGCGCGCAGACGAGGAGGCACGCCGCGGCCTGGAGAGCATCGAGCTTCAACCGCTGCGGATCCTTCGCAGCGATCGGAAGCCCGTCGCCGGCAATGCCAGACGCGCCGTGCGCTACGGCAGCGTCACCGCCTTCTTCATGGACGATCGCGCCTTTGCCGAACCGAATGGGTTCTGGGTCGGCGGCGCCCGCGAGACGACGGTGGTGCTGCAGCGCGACGAGCCGTCGGGCGCGCAACCGTTGCTGCTGCGCAACGCGCCGGTGAGCAACCGTGTGTCGCTGTCCGCTGGATCGTGGAAGCAAGACCTGGAGATGGCGGCGGATGAGGAGCGGCGCGTCGACATTCCCGCCGATGCGGGCCGCGGCGTTGCGTGGGTCCGGATTCGCTCTGCCTCCGGCTTCCGCCCGTCCAACTCGGATTCCGGCAGCCGCGATACGCGTTTTCTCGGCGTTTATGTGCGCGTGCCGTGAACGGCGGCGCGGAGGAAGCGCGTCCTCAGAACCGGTAGATCCTGACGACCGATCCGTTCGCGCCGTACGAGACGGTGCCGATCGCGTCGGTGCCTGCCGCGATCGACGTCGCACGCTCTGCGCGCTCGACGCGCACGCCGGTCAGCGGCGCCAGCCGCAGCGCCGCCGGTCCGGACGAGAGCCAGCCCGTCACCCATCCCGGCGATGAACCGCCGGACGCGGTGAACCGTCCGTCAACAATGCCGACGGGTGTGATCCGACCCGTCGCCGCGTCGATCCGGAGCAGGCGCGTGGCGACGCCATCGAACGCCGAGCAGACGAGTGCTCCGGGATCGGCGGCGTCCGTGCACGACGCGTGCAGCTGAGAGCGGGCCAGCTCCGACGCTCCATCAGGCGCCGCGCGCCAGATCCGCGCCTCGGTCTGCATCGACATGAACGGCACGATCCACACTGGCGCCGAGTCGACGCCGAAGAACCGCCGATCGAACTGGTGCTCCGCTGCGACGACCGCCCGATCAGACGCCGCGGCAGCGGTGATCCATGCCGCCTTCGCTCCGCTTCCATCCCAGCGCGCGACGTCGACGGCGCGGTCGCCGATGCGTCCCTGCGCGCGGACGATCTGTCGTGCGCGGTCCAGGTGCGACGCGAGAACGCGCCAGGTGCCGCGATTCGCATCGACCGACAGCGTGCCGGATTCCAGCGCGTCGATGTGCACGCGCCACGGCCCGGCGCCAGGGCTGCCGATCCGCACCATGCGGACGTCCGCGCCGACCGCGCCGATGGTCATCGTCACGAGACGCTCGTCGTCGACGAACGCCACATCGTCAGCCGTGATGGCCGTCAAGGGACCCGTCGCCGGACCGACGTGGAAGGTCGACGCGTCCTCGGACTGATCGTCGTGCTCGCGGCGCAGGACCGCGATGCTCCGTCCGTGCGTGGAGATCCGCAGGTCGTCGGCGAAGAACCCCAGTTCCGCCTCGCTCACCGCGGTTCCTGCAAGCGGCGCGAACGTGAGCGGCCTCGCCAGGACGAGGAACGGGTCGCGTCCGAATCGCTCGAGGAAGAATGGCGAGCCGATCGCCGCGATTACCGCGCCGAGCGCAGCCGCTGCAAGGGCGGCCGGCCGTGCGCGCGGTGTTCGCATCATCGCCAACCCGCCTGCGAGGGCGAACAACATGACCGGACCCAGGTACATCGTCTTCGCCGCCTGATGGATCCGTACCGCGCTGAAGCCATCGGCAAACAGCAGCAGACATCCCACGGCGCTCAGAATGGCGAACAGCGGGACGACGCGTCCTGGAGGGCGTGCCGGGGCCTGGTCGCGCTGCGACCACGCGATCCAGCACAAGACGCCGGCGGCGAGCGCAACCGGCAGCGCCATGGCGAGGGAGAACATCCACGAGGCATCGCGCGCGGCCAGTGCGGCGGCCATCAGTCCCGCGAGGCCGGCCGCGGCGAGGAGCTGCGCGCCAGGTCGAAGCGCGGCCAGCGCGGCAACGAGCGCAAAGGCGAATTGTCCGGTGGTGCAGGCGAACAATGCCGCCACCGCGGCGGCAACGCGGGCCGCGCCAGGCGCGATGCGCGGCGCCGCGGGTGCGTGCGCCAGCGAGCCATCGACCACGTCGAGCACGTCCTGCGCGCGCCGCACGTCCCCCGCCGGCAGCGCGATCTCCCATCGACGCCCGGTCGACTCCACGGCGACGAGACGCGGCACACCGGTCGGGCGGGCGTCGAGCCGCAGTTCCGTGAGATGTCCGTAGCTGAATCGATGCGTCGCGGCGTCACCCTCCTGCCAGCTCACGTGCGTACCGTCGAACGTCACCGTCACGGATCCGTCAGCGGCGGCAAACGTCGCCGCCTGTTCCAGCGTGTGGGTGCGGGCGCCCGCCGCGGCCCGGATGTCGCGAAGTCTGCGTGCGAGGCTGGGATGGGTGGCCTGCTGTTCCCGTTCGCGATCCCAGCGGCGCGGGATCCGCGCGAAAGCGTGCAGCTTCGTCAGCGCCCGCGCGAGCGCATCGGCGTCGCCGCACACTTGCACGGCGCGCACATCGCTCGCGGTCTCGTTGCGCTGACGGTCTCGTGCGCGCCAGATGAGGAATGCGAGCAGGAGGACCGGCCACGTGAAGCTGGCAGCCGTCCGCGCACTCGGCAGATAGAGTCGGGTGAGCGGACCCAGGACGGCGCCGATCGCGACGAGCGCCACGGTGGCGGCGTTCAGCCGCCGCAGCCGCGCGCGGTTGTAGTGCTCGAGGTGCGCCAGTTCATGGCCGCAGATGGCGGTGATCTCGTCCGCGTCGAGCCGCGCGAGCAGCGTGTCGGTGAAGATGACGCCCGGACGCCTGATCGAGGGGACCGCGACGGCATTCGCGAGCACGCCGCCGTTCATGTCGAGGAAATCGAAGCGCGGCGTGGGAATGCCCGCCGCCGCGACCATCGAGTGAAATCGCGTCAGCAGGGCCTTGTCGGCGATCGGACGCACGCGCAACAGCACGCGCAGCACGTCGGCCGAGCGGACGTGCCATGCGATCAGCACGGCGGCCGCCGCGGTCGACAGCATCCAGCCGCGATCGCCTTCACCGAACGCAAACGTCGGCATCACCGCCAGCAGGATCCAGAACCCGAA
>JABFWM010000066.1 GCA_013362195.1 Acidobacteriota bacterium | reverse complement strand
CTCGCCGACGATCTGAAAGCGCTGATGGCGCGCTACGAGGATCGCAGCCGGGCGACGCGCGCCGAGCGCGTGTATGCGGTGATGGTCGAACGCGAGCGCGCGCGGTTCGGCGCGTGGTACGAGATGTTCCCGCGGTCGGCCGGCGCGGATCCGACGCGCAGCGCCACGTTCAAGGAGGCCGCCGCGCGGCTGCCCTACGTCGCCGCCATGGGGTTCGACGTGTTGTATCTGCCGCCCGTCCACCCCATCGGCCGCAGCTTCCGGAAGGGGCCCAACAACTCGCTGACCGCCGAAGCGGCCGATCCCGGCAGCCCGTGGGCGATCGGCGCGGCCGAAGGCGGGCACAAGGCGATCGAGCCGGGACTCGGCACGCTCGAGGACTTCGACCGGTTCGTCGACGCGGCGAAGCGCCAGGGCCTCGAGATCGCGCTCGACATCGCGTTCCAGGCGTCGCCGGATCATCCCTACGTGAAGGAACATCCGTCGTGGTTCCGCCACCGGCCCGACGGCACGATCAAGTACGCGGAGAACCCGCCCAAGAAGTACCAGGACATCTACCCGTTCGACTTCGAGTCGGAGGACTGGGCGCCGCTCTGGCAGGAGCTCGAGAGCGTGATCGAGTTCTGGGCGAGCCATGGCGTGAAGGTGTTCCGCGTCGACAATCCGCACACGAAGCCGTTCCGGTTCTGGCAGTGGGCGCTCGCGGAGATCAGGAAGAAGTACCCGGACGCGATCTTCCTCTCGGAGGCGTTCACGCGCCCCAAGGTGATGCGCTACCTCGCCAAGATCGGGTTCTCGCAGTCGTACTCGTATTTCACCTGGCGCAACACGGCACAGGAGCTGACCGAGTACTTCACCGAGCTGACGCAGACGGAGGTCCGCGAGTACATGCGTCCGAACCTGTTCGCGAACACACCGGACATCCTGCACGAGTACCTGCAGCACGGCGGCAAGCCGGCGTTCCAGGCGCGGCTCGTGCTCGCCGCCACGCTCGGCGCGAGCTACGGGATCTACAGCGGCTTCGAGCTGTGCGAGAACGTGCCGGTGCGTCCGGGCAGCGAGGAGTACCTCGATTCGGAGAAGTATCAGATCCGGGTGCGCGACTTCGAGCAGTCCGACAGCCTCGCGGAGATGATTGCGCGCATCAACCGCTTCCGCCGCGAGCACCCGGCGCTGCAGCACGACCGCGGCCTGGCCTTCCACGCTACCGACAACCCGCAGCTGATCTGCTACAGCAAGCGCACCGACGATCGCTCCGACATCGTCCTCGTGGTGGTGAACCTCGATCCCTTTCACATGCAGCACGGCTGGATTCAGCTGCCGCTCGAGGACTGGGGCGCCGGTCCCGGCGCGACGCTGCAGACGCACGATCTGCTGACCGACGAGACCTACTACTGGCGCGGCGAGTGGAACTACGTGCGCCTCGATCCCGGCATCCGCACCGCGCACATTCTCGCCATCGCTCCCATCCATGGCTGATTCGCACTGGTACAAGGACGCCGTCATCTATGAAGCGCACGTCCGGGCGTTCTTCGACAGCAACAACGACGGCATCGGCGATTTTCCCGGGCTGACGAGCCGTCTCGACTACCTGCAGGGCCTGGGCATCAACTGCCTGTGGCTGCTCCCGTTCTATCCGTCGCCGCTGCGTGACGACGGCTATGACATCGCCGACTACGAGAACATCCATCCGAGCTATGGCACGCTGCCGGACTTCGAGCGCTTCATGGACGAGGCGCACAAGCGCGGCATCCGCGTCATCACGGAGCTGGTCATCAATCACACCTCCGACCAGCACCCGTGGTTTCAGGCGGCGCGGCGCGCGCCGGCGGGATCGCCGGAGCGCGAGTTCTACGTCTGGAGCGACACCAACCGGAAATACGAAGGCGTCCGCATCATCTTCACCGATACGGAGACGTCGAACTGGTCGTGGGACGATACCGCCAAGGCCTACTACTGGCACCGCTTCTTCCACCACCAGCCCGATCTGAACTTCGACAACCCGCAGGTGATCGACGCGGTGCTGCGGGTCATGCAGTTCTGGCTCGACCGCGGCGTCGACGGGCTGCGCCTCGACGCGGTGCCCTACCTGATCGAACGTGAAGGGACGATCTGCGAGAACCTGGCCGAGACCCACGAGATCCTGCGGGTGATCCGGCGCTCGCTCGACGGGCGCTACGCCGATCGCCTGCTGCTCGCGGAAGCGAACCAGTGGCCGGCGGACGTGCGGCCGTACTTCGGCGACGGCGACGAATGCCACATGGCGTTCCACTTCCCGTTGATGCCCCGCATGTTCATGGCGGTGCGGCAGGAAGAGCGGCACCCGATCACGGAGATCCTCCGCCAGACGCCGGAGATTCCCGACAACTGCCAGTGGGGGCTCTTTCTTCGCAACCACGACGAGCTGACGCTCGAAATGGTGACCGACGAAGAGCGCGACTACATGTATCAGTCGTACGCCGCGGACCCCAAGATGCGGATCAACGTCGGCATCCGGCGGCGGCTCGCGCCGCTGATGGAGAACAGCCGCCGCCGCATCGAGCTGATGAACTCGCTGCTGTTCTCGCTGCCGGGCACGCCGGTCATCTATTACGGCGACGAGATCGGCATGGGCGACAACATCTATCTCGGCGACCGCAACGGCGTGCGCACGCCCATGCAGTGGACCGGCGATCGCAACGGCGGCTTTTCGCGCGCCGATCCCGCGCAGCTCTACGCGCCGCCGATCATGGACGCGGTCTACGGCTATCAGGCGATCAACGTGGAAGCGCAGGAGCGATCGCCCTACTCGCTCCTCAACTGGATGAAACGGCTGATCGCGCTGCGCAAGCAGTCGAGCGTGTTCGGGCGCGGCACGCTCGAGGTCCTGCCCACCGAGAACCGGAAGATCCTCGCCTACGTGCGCCGCTTCGACCAGGAGCTGATCCTCTGCGTGGCGAACCTCGCGCGCAGCGTGCAGCCCGTCGAGCTCGATCTCTCCGGGTTCAAGGGCATGACGCCCGTCGAAATGCTCGGCCTGACCGAGTTCCCGCGCATCGGCGAGCTGCCCTATTTCCTCACGCTCAGCGCCTACTCGTTCTACTGGTTCCGGCTGCAGCAGGCGCCCGCGAACCTGGCGACGCGGCTCGTGCACGAAGCGGCCGCGACCGTCGACAACCTGCCGGCCTTCTTCATGGGGGTCGCCTGGGACACGCTGCTCGAAGGCAACGTCCGGACGCTGATCGAACGCGAAGCGCTGGTCCCGTTCCTGCACCGCCAGCGATGGTTCGGCGGCAAGGCGCGGCCGATCCGCGGCGCGCGCCTCGTCGACTGGTCGCTGCTGCAGCGCGGCCAGCGCCCCTTGTTCCTGACGATGACCGAGATCGAGTATCACGACGGCGGACGGGAGCGGTACTTCGTGCCGCTCACCGTGCTGACCGACGGCGCCGCGGAGGCGGTGCTCGCGAACGCGAGCCACCTCGCGCTCGCGCGCGTCACCGGCGCGCGCAAGGGGCTCGTCGCCGACGCCGTCGCGGACGAGGCGTTCGCCGCCGCGCTGCTGCAGTTCTTCGATCGGACGGCCTCGGAGATCAGCACGAAGCGAGGCGTGTTACGCGCCGACCGCACCTCGGCGTATGAATCGATCCGCGGCGAGGGGCCGCTGCCGGCGCGGCGGCTCTCGGCCGAACAGAGCAACACCTCGGTGACCTACGGCGACCGCATGATCGTGAAACTGTTCCGGCGCGTCGAAGCGGGACCCAACCCCGACGTCGAGATCGGCGAGCAGCTCACGCAACGGACGCCGTTCCGGCGGGTACCGCGCGTCGCCGGTTCGATCGCGTATCAGCCGGCGGGCGAACGCCTCACCCACGTCGCCGTGGCGCAGCAGTTCGTCGCGAGCCAGGGCGACGGCTGGAGCCACGCGCTCGGCGAGCTGAGTCGCTACTTCGAAGCGGTCGAAGGAGAGAGCGCTCCGGGCGAGGATCTGCTGCCATCGGCGCACCTGCTGGAGCTGGCCGGCGCCGCCACGCCGCCGCGGATCTGCGATCTCGCGGGCGCTTACGTCGACAGCGCGCAAACGCTCGGCCGGCGCACCGCCGAACTGCACGTCGCGCTGGCCTCCGATTCCAGTTCCGCCGCCTTCGCGCCGGAGCCGTTCACGCGGGACGATCTCGAGCGGCTCGTCGCCGATGCGATCGCCGAGACGCGCCGCGCGATCGGCCTGATCGAGAAGCGGATCGGCGATCTGCCGGCCGATATCGCGCCCGCCGCCCACGATCTGCTGGCGCGCGCGGAGCGGTCGTTCGCGGCGCTGCACGACAAGCGCACCCTGGAATTCACCGCGGCGCGCACGCGCGTGCACGGCGACTATCACCTCGGCCAGGTGCTCTGGGCGGAGGGGGATTTCTACCTGCTCGACTTCGAAGGCGAGCCGGCCCGCCCGCTCGAGCAGCGCCGCCAGAAGGAATCGCCGCTCAAGGACGTCGCCGGCATGCTGCGGTCGTTCAGCTACGCGACCTATGCCGCGCTGTTCGCGCACTCGCACGGACGGCAGGGGGTGTTCGAGCGCCTCGAGCCCTGGGCGCGGGCCTGGCAGATCTGGACGAGCGGGGCGTTCCTGAAGGCCTACCTCGCGGCGGCCGAGGGGGCCGCGTTCCTGCCGATCGATCCCGTGCAGCGCTCGACGCTGCTCGATCTGTTCCTGCTCGACAAGGCCTACTACGAGCTCAATTACGAACTGAACAACCGCCCCGATTGGGTGCGAATCCCGCTGCGCGGGATCCTGGAGCTCGTGTGACCTGGATGCCGTACTTCGGCGCCGTGCCGACCGCCGAGGGGACCACGTTCCGCGTGTGGGCGACCGCCGCCCGCGAGCTGCGCCTGCACGTCAGGCAGGGGACGCGCACGACCGTGCATTGCCCGCGGCGGAGCGACGGCGGGATCTGGGAGGCGTCGCTGCCCGGCGTCAGAGCCGGCGCCCGCTATGCCTACACGATCGACGGCGGCGATCCCCGGCCCGATCCCTTCAGCCGCTTTCAACCCGAGGGCGTCCACGCCTGGTCCGAAGTGATCGACCCGCTGCAGTTCATGTGGTCGGATCGCGAGTGGAGCGGCCTCGATCCGGCGCGCCTGATCATCTACGAGCTGCACGTCGGCACGTTCGCCGGCGACGGCACCTTCGGCGAGGTCGCCGCGCACCTCCATCACCTGCGCGATCTCGGCGTCACCGCCATCGAGTTGATGCCGCTCGCGGACTTTCCCGGCCGCCGCAACTGGGGCTACGACGGCGTCGCGCTGTTTGCGCCGTCGCGGGCCTACGGACGGCCGGACGATCTGCGCGGGCTCGTCGATCGCGCACACGCGCTCGGCCTCGGCGTCATCATCGACGTCGTCTACAACCACCTCGGGCCGGAAGGCGCGTACCTCCCGCAGTTCAGTCCCGAGTTCCTGACCACGAAGCACGAGACGCCGTGGGGCGCGGCCGTCAATCTCGACGACACCGGGTGCGAGCACGTGCGGCGGCTGCTCACTGAAAACGCCCTCTACTGGATCCACGACTTTCACGCCGACGGGCTGCGCCTCGACGCCACGCACGCGCTGATCGACACGAGCGGCGCGCCGTTCGTCGCCGAACTGGCGCGCGCGGTCCATCGCGCCCGCACGCCGCGGCCGCTGGTGTTCGCGGAAGACCATCGCAACCTCGCCGAGATGGTCAGGGGCGTCGATGCCGGCTGGGACCTCGACGGCGTGTGGGCCGACGATCTCCACCACGTCGTGCGGAGCGCCGTCGCCGGTGACAACCACGGCTATTACGAGGACTACGACGGCACCGCCGAGGAGCTCGCCGACACGCTGCGGCGCGGCTGGCTCTTCGTCGGCCAGCATTCCCGCCACGAAGACGCGCCGCGCGGCACCGATCCGTCCGAGGTCGAGATGCGCCGATCGGTGATCTGCGTCCAGAATCACGATCAGATCGGCAACCGCGCGCTCGGCGATCGGCTCCATCACGACATCGACCCGGCGTCGTGGCGCGCGGTGGTCACCCTGCTGCTGGTGGCGCCGATGACGCCGCTGCTCTTCATGGGCCAGGAATGGGCGGCCAGTACGCCGTTCCTGTTCTTCACGGACTTCGAGCCGGACCTGGGGAAGAAGGTCGTCGAGGGACGCCGCCGCGAGTTTCGCGCCTTTCCGCAGTTCTCGACCGCCGAGGCGGCCGAGCGCATTCCCGACCCGCAGGCCGATGCCACGTTCGACGCGTCGCGCCTCAAGTGGGACGAGGCGCAGACCGGCGAACACGCCGCCAGCCTCGCGCTGCATCGTGCGCTGCTCGAACTGCGCGCCGAGTACCCGGCGCTGCAGGCGAGCGACGCGCTGACCTGCGACGCCGCGGCGCTCGACGATCGGACCATCGTGATCCGCCGACACGCGAACGGGACGAACGTGCTGGCCTGCCTGCGCCTGCGCGACGGCGGTCCCGTCACCATTGGTCATTCGCTCGACGGCTGGCAGATCCTGCTCACCACCGAGGACCCGCGCTTCGCGCTCGATCCGGCGCCGCCGCGGGTGGATCTTCCGCGCGGGGCCATCGAGTTCGCGCGCGCCGGCGCGGTGGTGCTCTCCTCGACGGCGCGGCCGGTGCTCGACGACTGATCACGGATACACCTGATGACGTTCGACTCCTCCGAGTGACATGACACGCCCGCGTTTCATCCCCGCGAGTACCTACCGGCTGCAGGTGCACGGCAAGTTTCCGCTCACCGCGGCCTGCGATGTCGTGCCGTATCTGAAGCGCCTCGGCATTGGCGCGGTGTACACGTCGCCGTACTTCGCCGCGGAGCCGGGGAGCACCCACGGCTACGACGTGCACAACCACAACGAAATCAATCCCGAGCTGGGCGGCGCCGAGGCGCATACCGCGTTCACCGACGCGGTGCGTCAGGCGGGGCTTCAGCACGTCGTCGACTTCGTGCCCAACCACATGGGCATCAGCACGACCACCAACCCGTGGTGGCGCGACGTGCTGGAGAACGGACCGAACGCGCGCGCGGCGCGGTTCTTCGACATCGACTGGAACCCCGTCAAGCGCGAGCTGAAGCGGAAGCTGCTGCTGCCGATTCTCGGCGATCAGTACGGCAACGTGCTCGAGCGCGGCGAGCTGCAGCTCGAGTTCCGCGACGGTCAGCTCGCGCTCAAGTACTTCGACAACTCGCTGCCCGTCAACCCGCGCCAGGCGCCGCGCGTGTACCGCACCGGGCTGACGAAGCTGACGCAGGATCTCGGCGCGTCCGATCCGCAGCTGCTCGAGTTTCTCAGCGTGACCACCGCGCTCCAGAAGATGTCCCCGCAGACCGACACGTCGCCCGAGGCGATGGACCAGCGGTATCGGGAGAACGACGCCGTGCGCGCGCGGCTGCAGCGCGTCGCCGAGGAATCGCCGCGCATCCGCGAGCACATCGAGCAGGCGGTGCGCGAGTTCAACGGCGTGCCCGGGCGCCCCGAGTCGTTCGACCCGCTGCACGAGCTGCTCGAAGAGCAGGCCTATCGGCTCGCCTACTGGCGCACCGCCTCGCACGAGATCAATTACCGGCGCTTCTTCGACATCAACGGCCTCGCCGGTCTGCGCGTCGAGGATCCCGAGGTCTTCAGCGCCATCCATCAGCTGCTCGCGCGGCTGCTGAACGAGGGCCGCGTGACCGGCGTGCGGATCGACCATCCCGACGGTCTGTTCGATCCCGCCCGTTACTTCGAGATGCTGCAGGACCTCGCGGCCGGCGCGTGGCGGACGACGCGCGATTCCGGGGACACGCCGCTGTTCGTGGTGGCGGAGAAGATCCTGTCGGGGCGCGAGCGTCTGCCGCAGGGGTGGGCGGTCCACGGCACCACCGGCTACAACTTCCTCAATCAGCTGAACGGGCTGTTCGTGAACACGGCCAACGCCCGCCGCATGCGCCGCGTCTACGCGAAGCTCACGGGCTGGACGCAGACGTTCGACGACCTGCTCTACCACTCGAAGCGGCTGATCATGGACACGTCGATGGCGAGCGAGCTGAACGTGCTCGCCGAGATGCTCAATCGGATCAGCGAGAGCAACCGCAAGTCTCGTGACTTCACGCTGAACAGCCTCCACGGTGTCATCGTCGAAGTGGTCGCGTGTTTCCCGGCCTATCGCACCTACGTGACCGAGCAGGGATGGACGCCCGAGGATCGCACGGTGGTGGAACAGGCCATCGTGCGCGCGCGGCGCCGCAATCCCGCAATGGACCCGACCATCTTCGACTTCTTCCGCGAGATCGTGCTGCCGCGCGATCCAGAGGATCCGGCCTACTCGGCGACCGCCGATCGCCGCGGCGGCGGCCACCCGCCGGTCGACGCCGCCGAATCGGCGGCGCGGCTGCGCTTTGCCATGAAGTTTCAGCAGTACACCGGGCCCCTGCAGGCGAAGGGCCTCGAAGACACGGCGTTCTATCGCTACAACCTGCTCCTGTCGCTCAACGAGGTCGGCGGCGATCCCTCGAGGTTCGGCGTCACCGGGCCGGAGTTTCACGAGTTGAACCGCCTCCGCCGGCAGGACTGGCCGTACGAGATGCTGGCGACCGCGACGCACGACACCAAGGTCGGCGAGGACGTCCGCACGCGCATCGACGTGCTGTCGGAGATGCCGGACGAATGGGAACGCGAGGTCGCGCGCTGGATGCGGTTGAACCGCGCGCTGCGGCCGATCGTCGACGGGGAACCGGTACCGGACCGCAACGACGAGTACCGGTTCTATCAGGCGCTGCTCGGCGTATGGCCGCCCGAGATCGACGATCCGGCCGGCATGCCCGACGATCTCGCCGCCCGCCTGCAGGCCTACATGAACAAGGCGGTGAAGGAGGCGAAGCTGCATTCGAGCTGGATCAACCCGAACGAGGCGTACGAAGCCGGCGTCTCGACGTTCATCGAGCGCGTCCTGGCGCCGAGCCACCGCAGCAAGTTCGTCGCGGCGTTCCTGCCGTTCCAGCAGCGCGCCGCGCGCAGCGGCATGGTCAACTCGCTCGCGCAGGTCGTGCTGAAGGTGGCCTCTCCCGGCGTGCCGGATTTTTACCAGGGCACCGACTTGTGGGAGTTCAGCCTCGTCGATCCGGACAATCGGCGGCCGGTGGACTTCGCGCGGCGCGAAGCGGCGCTCGCCGAGTGCGACGCGATCGAGGCGATGCCGCCCGACCAGCGCGGGGCCGCGCTCTCGGGGCTGCTCGATCGGTGGACCGACGGAACGATCAAGATGTTCGTGACCTCACGGGCGCTGCGGCTGCGGCGGGACGATCCCGATCTGCTTCTCGACGGCGACTACCTGCCGCTCGAGGTCGACTCCACGGTGGCGGCGAAGGCGATCGCCTTCGCGCGCATCCATTCGCAAGGCCGCGCGCTGCTGGCGATCGTGCCGCACCTGACGCTGCCGCTCGTCGATCGCGATCATCCGCTGCCGCTCGGCGAGCGCTGGAAGACGTCCCGCATCCTGCTCCCGACCGCGCTCGCCTCGCTCACCTACCGCAACATCTTCACCGGCGCCGACGTGAAGCCGGTCGTCAGCGGCGAGCATGCGTGGCTGTTCGCCGGGCAGCTGTTCGAGCGCCTGCCGGTCGCGCTGATCGCATCGATGTGAAGCACCGCGGGCATTCACTGGTCAGCGGCCGACGGCGCGTCACGAAGATCTCGCGCGAAAGCCCTTCGTAATCTTCATCCTTCGTGGTCTTCGCGATGACCGGCCGGCCATGACGGTGGCGGTCGCGTGAATCGGTAGATTCGCGCTACCATGGCGCGTCACGGTCCCCCGGCGCCCATGGCACCAGCCCTCGACCTGTCCCACGATCCGGCTCCCCGGCACGCGCCCACCCGGCTCCTGCTGGCGGGCGTCGCGCTCGCGTTGTGCACGGTCGCGGTCGTGGGCGGCTACACCGTGGCGCAGATCCGCGATCTCCGCGACCAGCAGACCGCGATCAGCGAGCGCAATCGGAAGGACTCGCTCCAGCTGCTCCGCATTCAGAACGACCTGGCGTCGCTGGCGGTCGCGATGCGCGACATGGCCGATCGCACCGAACCGTACCCGCTCACCGGATGGCAGCCGGTGTTTGCGCGCCTGCGCGCCGATCTCGGCGCGGCCATCGCGCTGGAGCGGACGCTGGCGCCCGCCGCGCGCCGGCCGGCGCAGCAGGAGCAGCTCGAGCGCACCAGCGACGCGTACTGGGCCGGCGTCGATCGCCTCTTCGAACGCGTCCGTGCGGGCGGCGACGAAGACGCGATCCGGCTGATCCGCGGCCCGCTGATCGCGCAGCAGCGCGCGCTCGACGGCATGGTCGCGCAGTTTCTCG
>JABFWM010000316.1 GCA_013362195.1 Acidobacteriota bacterium | reverse complement strand
AAACACTGAAGACCGAAAAGACACCAAGGGTCCAGACCGGATGACGTCGCGGGAGCGCCACACAACCCACACCGACACCACGAACGCCGGGCCTCATCCGAAGACGTCATGTAGGGCGGGTCTTCAGACCCGCCTCGAGGGGCCGGCGCGCGCTGATGTGTTGTTCCGTGTTGTTCTGTGGCTTTGCGTACCGTGATGGTCGTCCCGCGATTGTGTTTCTGTGTTTTTCTGTGGCCTTTGAGGGTTGCCCCGCGGTTGTGTTTTTCCGTGGCCTTGCTTGACCGGTGATGGTCGTCCCGCGGATGTGTTCGTCGGCGTTTTCCTGTGGCCCCGGCCCTGCTCTTGCACTTCGACAGGCCGGAGGTCTGACCGTGGCATTTATTGAAGTGGCTCGCGGCGTCGCGTTCATGCGCTGTGCGATGGTCAACGTGATGGCGATTGGCGATCCCTCGGGATGGGTGCTCGTGGACGCGGCGCTCGGCGGATATGCGCCGTCGATCCGGGCGGCGGCTGAGGCGCGGTTTGGCGCGGGCGCGCGGCCGGCGGCCATCGTACTGACGCACGGCCATTTCGATCACGTCGGCAGCCTCGACGATCTGCTCGAGACGTGGGACGTGCCGGTGTTCGCGCATCGCCTCGAGCTGCCCTATCTCACCGGACGCTCGCCGTATCCGCCGCCCGATCCGCTCGTCGGGCGCGGCTCGATGGCGCTGCTGTCGCGCCTCTTCCCGCGCGGCCCGATCGATCTCGGTGGTCGTGTCCGCATGCTGCCGGCCGACGGCACCGTGCCGGAGGCGGCGGGATGGCGCTGGATCCACACGCCCGGTCATACGCCGGGGCACGTGTCGCTCTTCCGCGACGCCGATCGAACGCTGGTCTCGGGCGACGCGGTGATCACGACGAAGCAGGAGTCGATGACCGCCGTGATCATGCAGCGCTACGAGCTGCACGGGCCGCCCGCGTACTTCACGTCCGACTGGACGAGCGCGCGCCAGTCGGTCCGGACGCTCGCGGCGCTCGCGCCGTCGGTGATCGTCGCGGGACACGGGCAGCCGTGGTCGGGCGAGGCGATGCGCGAACGGCTCTACGTGCTCGCCGACCAGTTCGATGCCGTCGAGCGTCCGCACTTCGGCCGCTACGCCGCGCAGCCAGCGATCGCCGACGAAAGCGGCGTGCTCGTGCTCCCGCGGGACACGCTGCCGAAGCTGCTGGCGGGCCTCGGTGCGATGGCGGCGACCGCCGGGCTGATCTGGACCGCACGCACGGCGGCGCGGCGTCGCATGGCGGCCTGACGCGGCGGCGCCTATATTGGGTCCGATGACGACTCTCGCGGAGGTGCTCGAGATCCGCACGGCGGAGGCGGCGCCCGAGCTCGTCGAGGAGATCTCCAGGGGCCGGATCCGCTGCTACGCCTGCGGGCACCAGTGTCCGATCCCCGAAGGCGCGGTCGGCGTCTGCAAGGTGCGCTACGTGCGCGATGGCCGGCTGCACGTCCCATGGGGATACGTCGGCGGCGTGCAGTGCGATCCGATCGAGAAGAAGCCCTTCTTCCACGCGCATCCCGGCGCACTCGCCTACAGCTTCGGCATGCTCGGGTGCGATCTGCACTGCTCGTACTGCCAGAACTGGGTCACGTCGCAGGCGCTGCGCGATCCGAGCGCGGTCGCGCCGCCGGTGGATGCGTCACCGGCCGCGCTCGTCGCCGACGCCCGGCGTCTCCACGCCCGCGTTGTCGTCTCCACCTACAACGAACCGCTGATCACCAGCGAATGGGCGATGGCGATCTTCCGCGACGCGCGGGCGGCCGGTCTCATGACCGCCTACGTGTCGAACGGCAACGGCACGCCGCAGGTGCTCGACTACATCCGGCCCTGGATCGACTTCTACAAAGTCGACCTCAAAAGCTTCGACGATCGCCATTACCGTCAGCTCGGCGGCCGCCTCGATCCCATTCTCTGGACCATCCGCACGCTGCACGAGATGGGGATCTGGGTCGAGCTCGTCACGCTGCTGATTCCGGGGTTCAACGACAGCGACGACGAGTTGAAGCGGCTCACGTCGTTCGTCGCCTCCGTGTCTCCGTACATCCCCTGGCACGTGACGGCGTTCCACAAGGACTACCGGATGAACGATCCGGAGAACACGACGCCCGAGATGCTGATGCGCGCCGCGGCGATCGCGCGGAACGCGGGACTGTGCTACGTGTACGCCGGAAATCTACCGGGCCGCGTTGGCGACCTCGAGAACACCCGCTGCCACGCCTGTGCCGCAACGCTGATCGCACGCGACGGCTATTACATCCGCAGCTATCGTCTGACGCCCGATGGCCGCTGCCCGGACTGCGGCACCGCGATTCCCGGGCGCTGGGGCGCCAATTTCGCCGGGCAGATTACATCGACGCCATTCGTGCCCGGCACACGGCGGCTGCGCACGTTGTAACGGCCTGGGTCGGCACCCGCGCGCGCACCCGCCGCAGCACTCAGACGCGTGAGGCGTTGGCCGCGACGATCGTGTGCTGATCTATTTCTTCAGATCGAATCCTGTCACCTGCACGTTCAGGTTGTGATTGATGCGCACGCCGGCGATGCCGTCGGTCGTCACCTGCGCCCGCGGCAGCGACTTCACCTCGGTGCCGCCGATCAGGAACGACACCGTATCGCCCTGCACGCGCACGGCGAGCTCGTTGCTGGTCTTGGTGCGCCCGGCGGTGGGCGCCGCATCCTTCATCGGCGGCGCGGCCGTCCAGTCGACGATCGGCTTCGTCGCGCTGCCGTCGCGCGACTTGATCAGGTACTTCCCGTCCTGACGCACGAGAAAATACGTGTAGCGCTCGGTCGGCTTGTCGAGGTCGATGCCGCCGATGAAGATCCCGTACGCTTCCGGATGCGCCGACGGCTTCAGCTGCGAGAAGGTGCCCGCCACCTGATAGTCGCCGCTCCCCTTCATCGAGGATTTGTAGTAGATGCCGGCGGGGCCGGTCGTAAACGTCAGCGCCCCCTTGTCCTCGGTGACGACGACGGTGTCGAGCTTTGCCGCGTCGCTATCGAGCCGGGCCTGCCAGCCGGCGGGCAGCTTGCCGCTGCCTTTGACGGTCGTCCCGGGATCGTGCTGATGCTGCGCGGCGGCGATGGTCAAAGCCGCGAACATCAACACGCTGAACGTCGCACGCATGTGTCCTCCTTGGGCATTACGCAATCGGTCGTATCGGGCCAGCAGCGGCGGGCAACGCGCACATCTCGGGTGAACGCGGGCCTACCGGGGAAAGATCTTGCCGGGATTCAGAATGCCGTGCGGATCGAACGCGCGCTTGACGCGCTCCATCAGCGCGATTTCGTCGGCCGACAGCTCGATCGCCAGGAATTTCGATTTGACATAGCCGATCCCGTGCTCGCCGGTGATCGAGCCTTCGAGCGCCACGACGCCTTCGAACAGCGCCCGTTCGGCCTCCTGCGCACGGCGAATCTCGTCGTCCGCGTCGTTGACCATGATGTTGACGTGGATGTTGCCGTCGCCGGCATGGCCGAAGCACGGGATCCGCACGCCGCAGTCGGCCTTGATGCGCGCGATGAGCGCGAACAGCTGCGGGATGCGTCCCTTGGGGACCACGACGTCGTGGTTGAACTTGAGGGGCGCGATGGTCTTGAGCGCGGGCGACAGCTCCCGCCGCACCCGCCAGAGCTCCTGGCGTTCCGTCTCGCCGCGCGCGCGGAGCAGTTCCGTCGCGCCGGCGCGGCGGCACGCGCGCTCGACGCGAACGGCTTCTTCCGCGACCGCCTCCGCCAGGCCGTCCACTTCGAGCAGCAGCAGCGCGCCCGTGTCCTCCGGCGCAAGCGACCGCACGCCGAGATACCGCGCGACCGCCTCCAGCGAATCGCGATCGATCAGCTCCACCGCGGCGGGCACGACCCGCTCGCGGATGATTTCGGTGACGGCGCCCGCGGCGGCGGCGACGTCGCGGAACGTCGCGCGCAAGGTGGATTGCACCGGCGGCTTCGGCACGAGGCGCAGGACGATCTTCGTGATGATCGCCAGCGTCCCTTCGGAGCCGACCAGCAGGTGCGTCAGGTCGTAGCCGACCACGTTCTTCACGACCTTGCCGCCGGTCTCGACGATCTCTCCCGTCGGCAGCACCGCTTCGAGGCCGAGCACGTACTGCTTGGTCGTCCCGTACTTGAAGGCGCGCGGTCCGCCGGCGCACTCGGCGACGTTGCCGCCAATCGCCGACCGCTGCAGCGACGCCGGATCGGGCGGATAAAAGAGCCCGACGCGTTCGACGGCCGCCTGCAGATCCCCGGTGATCACGTTCGGCTCGACGATCGCCACGAGGTTCTCTTCGTCGATCTCGAGGATCCGATGCATCCGCTCCATCGAGACGACCACGCCGCCGTGGAGCGGCACCGCGCCGCCGGTGTAGCCCGTCCCCGCGCCGCGCGGCACCATCGGCACCCGGTGCTCCGCGCAGAGCCCGACGATCGCGGCGACGTCGCGGGCGCCGTCGGGCATGACGACCACGTCCGCGGGATGTCCGCGCTTGGTGCCATCGATGCCGTAGGTCTGGCGCGACGGTTCGTCGGTGCGCACGTGGTCCGCGCCGACGATGGCGTGCAGCTGGCCGATGAAGTGAGGGGGAAGCGGCATCGGAATGCCGGGCCCAGGCCCGGCCCTGGTGAACGCCGGGTCTGAAGACCCGGCCCTGGTGAACGCCGGGTCTGAAGACCCGGCCTACGATCCTTCGAGCACGCTCAGGTGCGGGCCGCGCGCGGCTCGGCGACCTTGTTCAGGAACTCGAAGATGCGGTCGGTGCCGCGCCGCAGCTCCTGCAGCGACGTCGCGTAGGACAGGCGCAGGAAGCCGGGCGCGTCGAACGCCTCACCCGGCGTGACCGCGACGCGGGCGTCGTTCAGGAGCGCCGTCGCGAGCTCCGCCGACGTCCGGACGCCGTCGGGCGACAGGAACTCCGAGACGTCCGGAAACATGTAGAACGCGCCGGCCGGTTTCGTCAGCCGGATGCGCGGATCCGCCGTGAGCCACCCGTACAACTCGTCGCGGCGGCGGCGGTACTCGTCGAGCATGTCGGTGACGCAGCCCTGCGGGCCGCGCAGCGCCGCTTCGGTGGCCTTCTGACTGATCGAGCAGACGTTGGAGGTCGAGTGGCTCTGGAGCGCGTTCGAGGCGCTCACGATCGCGGCGGACGCAATCGTCCAGCCGCAGCGCCAGCCGGTCATCGCGTAGGCCTTCGACGCGGACCCGCACAGGATCGACCGCTCGCGGTTGTGGGTGGCGAGCACCTTCACGAGGTTGTGCGGCACCGGGTCGTAGATCAGCTTCTCGTAACACAGGTCGAGGATGATCCAGATGTCGCGGCGCGCCGCCTCCTCGGCCAGGGCGGCGAGGTCGGCTTCGGCGATCAGCGCGCCGGTGGGATTCGCCGGCGAATTGATGATGATGCCGCGCGTGCGCGGCGTGATCGCCTCGAGAAACGCCTCGGCGTGCAGCGCGAAGCCGTCCTCCGCATGCGATCGCACGATCACCGGCGCGGCGTCCGCCATCTTGATCTGCTCGACGATCGTCGGCCAGCCCGGGGCGTGCGTGATCACCTCGTCGCCGGCGTCGAACACCGACATCGCGGCGTTGAAGAGCGCCTGTTTGCCGCCGGCGGTGACGATGACTTCGCCGGGCGTGTACTCGACGCCGTAGTCGTCGCGGTAGCGATCGACAATCGCGCGTTTCAGGTCCTCGGTGCCCGAGTTCGTCGTGTACTTCGTGAAGTTGGCGTCGATGGCCTTGTGCGCCGCGGCGGCGATGTGCGGCGGCGTCGGGAAATCGGGCTCTCCGGCGCCGAAGTCGACGATGTCCACCCCCTGTGCCTTCAGGCGCAGCGCGTCGGCGGTCACCTTCATGGTCGGCGACATCGCGATGCGGCGGGTGCGTGCGGAAAGTTCCATGGTCAGGCCCTCAACGTTTCACGCGCGAGCTTCTTGTCGCGCAGCCGATCTTCGACCACACGTGGCACGATGCCGGTCACCGAGCCGCCGAGCGCGACGACCTCTTTCACGAGCCGCGAGCTCACGTAGGTGTAGGGTTCGGCCGGCATCATGAAGACCGTCTCGACGTCGGGATTGAGCCGGCGGTTCATCAGCGCCATCTGCATCTCGTATTCGAAGTCCGAGACCGCGCGCAGGCCGCGCACGATGACGCTGGCGTGGCGGCTGCGCGCATAATCGACGAGCAGTCCGTCGAAGGTGTCCACTTCGACGTTGGCGTAGCCGGCGAACACCGTCCGCGCGATCTCGACGCGCTCCGGGACCGTGAAGAGCGGCGCCTTCTCGAGATTCACCAGGATCGAGACGACGATCCGGTCGAACAACCCGGCGCCGCGCTGGATGATGTCCACGTGGCCGTTCGTGAGCGGATCGAACGATCCCGGATAGATTGCCACGACTTCAGCGCTCATCGGCGGCCCCAAAAAAAGACAGCGCGCTGTCGCCCGACACGACCGTGCGCAGCCACCGCAGCCCGGCGCGGGCCGGCGGCGGCGAGTATCGTTTCGCGTGTTCGATCACGAGGCGCGTTGCGGGACCGGTCAGGCGCGCGGCGGCGTCCAGCGCTGCCGGCACGGCCTCGGCCGCATACGGCGGGTCGAGCACGATGACGTCGAACGCGTCCGTGACCCGGCGCGCGGCCTCGTCGAAGCCCGCGCGGATAATAGCATAGCGCTCCGGCGCGCCCGGCAGCACGCGGGCGAGATTGTCCTCGATCAATCGCACCGCGCGCGGGTCGCGCTCCACGAACGTCACGTGCGCCGCGCCGCGGCTCAGCGCTTCGATGCCAATCGCGCCGGTGCCCGCGTAGCCGTCGAGCACGCGCGCCCCCGCCACCGACGGGCCGAGCACGTTGAACAGCGTCTCGCGCAGCCGGTCCGAGGTCGGTCGCAATCCGTCCCAGGTGGGCGCCTTCAGCTGCCGGCTCTTGAATGCTCCAGCGACGATGCGCATCACGCGATGCCGGGTCGCACGCCCCGGCCTGCACCCGCTGAACGATGTGATCTCACCCGATCCCCACCAGCCCGAACCGCTGTTCCCACGCCGTGTCGGCCAGCGACGCGAGCGCCGGCGCCTGCAGCGGATCGTCGAGCGCCGCAACGGCCTCCCGCCGTGCCTCTTCCATCAGCGCCTGGTCGCGCACCAGATCGCCGGCGCGCAGCGTCGGCATGCCGGACTGCCGGGTGCCGAAGAAATCACCAGGGCCGCGCAGCCGCAGATCGCGTTCGGCGATCTCGAAGCCGTCGGTCGTGTCCGCGAGCGCCTCGAGCCGTTGCTTGCCATCCTCCGTGATCGGGTACTGATAGAGGAGCAGGCAGTGCGACTTGTGGGCGCCACGGCCGACGCGCCCGCGCAGCTGATGGAGCTGCGACAGGCCGAACCGCTCGGCGTGCTCCACCACCATGACGGTCGCGTTCGGCACGTCGACCCCGACCTCGACGACCGTGGTCGACACGAGGATGTGAAACTCGTTGCGAACGAACGCGCCCATGACCCGATCTTTCGCGTCCTGCTTCATCCGCCCGTGCAGGAGCGCGACGCGGTACTCGGGGAACACGTCCTGCGCGAGGTGGTCGGCCATTTCGGTGGCCGCCTTCAAGTCGACCTTCGCGGACTCCTCCACGAGCGGATAGATGATGTAGGCCTGGCGGCCGGCGTCGATCTGGCTGCGCACGAACGCATGCACTTCGTCGCGCCGCGACTCGGGGCGCACCGTGGTGGCGATCGGCTGTCGTCCCGGCGGCATCTCCCTCATCGTCGATACGTCGAGGTCGCCGTAGGTCGTCAGCGCGAGCGTGCGCGGAATCGGCGTGGCGGTCATGACGAGCACGTCCGGGTGCAGTCCCTTCGCGCGGAGCGTGGCGCGCTGCAGCACGCCGAAACGGTGCTGCTCGTCGATGATCGCCAGCCCGAGCTCGTGAAACGCGACGTCTTCCTGCACGAGGGCATGCGTGCCGATGACCATCTGCATCGAGCCGCCGGCCAGCTCGGCCAGGATCTCGCGCCGCTTGCGGGCCGGCGTGGCGCCGGTGAGCAGCGTCAGCCGGAAGCGCGACTGTTCGAGCATCCGCCGGATGTTGAAGAAGTGCTGCTCCGCGAGGATTTCCGTCGGCGCCATGAACGCCGCCTGCAGGCCGTTCTCCATCGCGACGAGCGCGGCCATCAGCGCGACGATCGTCTTGCCCGATCCGACGTCGCCCTGCAGCAGCCGGTTCATCGGCTGCGGCCGCTCCATGTCCTTGACGATCTCGCGAATCGCGCGCCGCTGATCGTTCGTCAGTTTGAACGGCAGCACCTTCCCGATTGCCTGCTTGATCGCGTCGGTCACGACGATCGTGTGCTTCTTCCGTTCCGCTTCCGCGCGCCGCTTGCGCTGGACGATGCCGAGCTGAAAGAGGAAGAACTCCTCGAAGATCAATCGGCGATGCGCCGGCGACCGGAAGGCATTGAGCTCGGCCACCGACGCGTCCGCCGGCGGAAAATGGACGGCTTCGAGCGCCGGGCGGCGATCGATCAGGCGCTGACGCGCGCGCACCGGCGGCGGCAGCGGATCGGGCAGCTCGGGCGGCAGCTGCTGCAGCGCCGCGTGCACCAGCGTCCGCTGCATCTTCGCGGTGAGCGTGCCGGTTTTTTCGTAAATCGGCACGATGCGGCCGGTGTGGATCGTCGCCTCGCGAGCCGGCTGCGTGCCTTCGGCGTCTTCGTCGCCGTCGCCGCCTTCCAGGATCTCGTACTGCGGGCCCTGCATCTGCAGGCCGTGCGGCGTCAGTTCCAGCTTGCCGAACAGAATCACGCGTTGATGCGGCCGGAAGACGTCGTTCAGGAACGGCTGGTTGAACCAGATCGCGCGGAGGCTGCCGGTGCGATCGCGCACGAGCATCTCGAAGATCTTGAAGCGCGGCCGCCGCGTCGGCCGGATGCCGCAGCTGAGGACCTCGCCGGCGACCGACGCCGCGATGCCCGCCTTGAGCGACGCGATGGTCTGGAAGTGGCCGCGATCCTCGTAGCGCGTCGGAAACCGGTAGAGGAGATCTTCGACCGTGAGCAGGCCGACGCGCTGCAGGTCGGCGGCGCGGCGCGGACCGACGCCTTTGAGGTATTGCAGCGAACCCTGAAGCGGGTCCGTGTCACTGAACGATGGTGGCAGCGCCCTTCCCCACTTTGATTTCCTTGATGCCGGCCGGCAGCTCGAAGGGATCGTCCATGTTGATGCCGGCGGGGTTCTCGCGCGTCTTCGAGTAGTAGCTGAGAAGCTCCTGCAGCAGCGTCTTCGGGATGGTCACGCCGGAGATCTCGGCGCTCTCCAATTGGAACCTGCCGATCCCGTGCTGCGTCGAGAGCGTACCCGTTGCGGTGATGGGCAGGCGCCCCGTCAGGTAGCCCATCGGATCGGTCCACCCGCGCTTCTTCTGCGTCCGGACGGCGTCGAGGTCGACGAGCGCGCGGCCGCCGACGCGGCCGTTGCCGAGCGCGTTCAACTGCGGATCGACGATGCCCACCGGGACCTGGCTGCCCGCGGAGTATTTGAGGTACGCGTTGAGCTCCGCGTCGGTGACCTGCGTGGCCCGCGGCGCGCGGGCGCTCCGCGCCGTCCCCTGCTGCACGATTTGCGCGAGCTTGGTCTGGAACCGCGCCGCGTCCTGCTTCGTGTAGGTGGATTGCGCCGAGAGCGAGGCCGACGCGGCGAGCGCGACGGCTGCCGCAAGCACGCGAGAACGGGTGCGCATGTGAACCTGCATGATCGTCGAGAGAGAACCCGAGGGCGCGTGGCGGGATCGATTGTAACAGGGCTCAGCGACTCGTGGCACGGGTCCCCGAGGCTCGAGTCATAGCCTCCGTTCCGTTCAGCTGCCGGTACGGCCTCCCCTGGCGTTCTGCCGGGCTCGCATCAGCAGATCGAGCGCGCTCACCTTGTTCAAACGACGTTGACGCCGATGCGTTACAGCCAGGTGCCGAGCGAGGCGTGCCCCTTGACGCGGAGCAGCCCGCGATCCGGGCGGACGAACAGTCCTGTACGAGATCGCGTGCATCTTCGTGACGGCCGACGAAGCGAACGCAGAACCGATACACCGCACGATGGTGCCATTCGACCATCGCATCGAACGCGTCGCGACGGCCCGCCAGACAGGCCTCGACGAGTTCGGTGTCGGTGGGCGTTACCGTCACCGCTCTCGTGCCGGAACCGGCGATTCGTGGCCAGGCGCGCGTCACATCGGTCATCAGTTGAGACCGCCGACGCGGGCGAAGGTTACACGCAACGCTTGACTTTCGCTTTTCCTTTGCATAGACTGCGC
>JABFWM010000440.1 GCA_013362195.1 Acidobacteriota bacterium | reverse complement strand
TCGCAGCTCGAGGTTCCAGAACGCTGCCGCCGTCCCGCCCAGCACCGCCTCGCGCTCCGCCTCAGACCGCCGCGTCAGTGCCGTGATCACGGTGTCCATCACCTCTTTATACGTTCCGGCGAGCGTGCAGACCGGCCAGTCGGAGCCAATCATCAGCCGATCGGCGCCGAACACGTCGATCGCATGCTCCACATACGGCGCCAGCGTCTCGGGCGTCCAGGCGTGCCAGTCGGCCTCGGTGACGAGGCCGGACAATTTCGCCCAGACATTCGGCAGTGCCGCCATGTTGTCGATCTCGCGCCGCCAGCCGTCGAAGGCGCCGCCCCTGACATCCGGCTTGCCCAGATGATCGAGCACGAACCGCAGCGACGGGAACGCGGACGCGAAGGCGACGGCCTGTGTGAGCTGACGCGCGTAGACGAGGATGTCGTAGGTCAGCCCGTGCCGCTCCAGCCGCGCGATCCCGTCACGGAACACGCGCCGCGCGAGGAAGCCGTCGCGCTCCGCCTGCACGATGTGGCGGATCCCGACCAGCCTGGGATGGCGCAGCGACTCGATCTGTGCGTCGACGTCGGGCCGCTGCAGATCAATCCAGCCAACGACGCCCACGATGAACGGGTGGGCGTCGGCCAGCGCGAGCAGCGCGCGCGTTTCCTCGTGCGATTGCCGCGCCTGCACGGCGATCGATGCCTCGAACCCCGCCGTCTGCATCGCCTGCCATGCGTCGGCGGGCGAGAAATGGCGGCGGAGCGGCTGCATCGAGTCGTCGATCCAGTCGTAGACCGCCGCATCGTACTGCCAGAAGTGCTGGTGCGTGTCGATTCGCATGGGACGCACTCGAGAAAATTCAGGCCCTGCGGAACAGCTCCTCGATTCAATGGGACCCGCCGCCCGCGCCTCCTCCTTCGAATCGATCGAGCGCCGGAATCGGCGTGCCGCCGCCATCGCTCGATTGATAGCACGCCTCGGTCACGGCCATCGTCTTGATCGCATCGTCAACCGCGCCCATGAGGATCGGGTCCTCTCCGGCGACGTACCGCTGCAGGTTCGACATCGGGCCTTCGAACGCTTCGATGAACCAGGATCCCCGGAGCGGCACCTCCTGCCAGCCGCCGCCGCCGATCGCGACCTCCATCGTGTCGGGGGGGCCCGACGGATACGAGAGGTTCACGCCCCAGGTCAGGCGTGCCGCGCCGCGCGTCCCCTCAACGATCAGCTGGGAGGTGCGATGCTGCGGGCCGGCGCGGTGCGTGTGGTTCATCACCAGCGAGCAGCGGAGGTGATCGCCGTAATTCAGGATGATCGAGCTGCGCGTGTCGCGCAACCGTGGCATGTCGGGGTGCGCGACGGCGCGGCAGTACGCGCCCGAGGGTTCCCCGGCAAGCCAGCGAATCGCGTCCAGATAATGGATCGAGTGATAGACGATCTCGAGCCGCGGCGCGCGCTCCATGAACGTCCAGAGGTGCCACGGCTGGTCGATTACGATGCGCACGTCGATGTCGACGAGCGCGCCAAGCGCGTCGTGCTCGAGCAGGTCGTGCAGCGCGAGCATCCCGGGACTGAAGCGCAATTGAAAATTGACGGCCGCCACGAGCCGGCGGTCGCGCGCGCACTGCAGGATGCGGCGCGCTTCGGCGAGGTCGCGTCCCATCGGCTTCTGAATCAGCACGGCCGCTCCGACCGGCAGCCGCTCGAGGATCGCGAGAATCTGATCGCCGGGGACGGCGAGGTCGAAGACCACCGCGCCGGCCGTGCACGCCTGGTCGACGGTCTCGAACACCTGCCCGATCCGGAACGAATCGGCGGTCGCGCGGGCGACGTCGCTGTTGATGTCGAACACGCCGGCGACGGGGAAGCGGAGGCGCTGGTAGGCCGGCAGGTGCGCGGTCCGGGCGATCGCCCCGGCCCCGATCAGCACGATGGGCGTCGGCCGCGTGGGCGTCGGCCAGGCCTGCGTCAGCGCGGTGTCCATCGAAGCGCGAGCCGCGTCGGCGGCGATGGGCGGTCCCGGCAGCGGCGCGGCCGTCGGCGGCGCCGAGGCGGAACACGGGCGTCATTTCACTCCACGTCTGTCCCGTGGGCGCGCCGGGCGGCGGCACCTGGAGCGACTGCATCAGGCTCTCCCATTCGATGACCCGCGGATGGGAGCCGTGATGGAGCGCGAAACACTCGCGCACGTCGCGTCCGTCCGTTTCGACGAGCATGACCAGCCGCCGCTCGAGCAGGTAGATCTCCATGTCGACGATGCCGGCGTCGCGCAGGCTGCGCAGCACCTCCGGCCAGACGCGCCGGTGGTGGTCGGTGTAGGTCGCGACCGCGTCGTGATCCTTCAGATCGACGGTGAGCACATGACGGCTCATGAGTACGCCATGACTTTCTGCTGCGACTGCCCGAGGCGATCGATGCCGAGCGCGACGAGATCGCCGGGCTGCAGGTACTGGGGCGACGGCTTCATGCCGAGGCCGACGCCGGCCGGCGTGCCGGTGCTGATGACGTCGCCGGGGAGCAGCGTCATGAACTCGCTCACGTAGCTGACGAGCGTCGGCACGTTGAAGATCATGTTGGCGGTCGTGCCCTTCTGCCGCGTCTCGCCGTTGACGGTCAGCCACATGCCGAGCGTATGCGGGTCGGGGACCTCGTCGCGCGTGGCGAGGAAGGGGCCGATCGGCGCGAAGGTATCGGCGCTCTTGCCCTTGACCCATTGTCCGCCGCGTTCCAGCTGAAAGCTGCGTTCGGAATAGTCGTTGTGGAGCGCGTAGCCGGCGATGTAGTCGGTCGCGTCTTCGACCGCGACGTAGGATGCGCGTCGGCCGATGACGATCGCCAGTTCCACTTCCCAATCGAGCTTCGACGCGTGGCGGGGAATCACCACCGGGTCGTTCGGGCCGACCAGCGCGGTGGTCGCCTTGAAGAAGATGACGGGCTCGGCGGGGATGGCCATGTTGCTCTCGGCGGCATGGTCGCGGAAGTTCAACCCGATGCAGACGATCTTGCTGGGCCGCCGCATCGGCGCGGCGAGCCGGACGCGCGCGTCGACGCGCGGCGCCGACCGGCCGTCGTGCGCCGCCCACCGCTCGACCTCGCGCAGCCCGTCGCCCTCGAAGAACGCCTGGTCGTAATCTCCGCCCAGCGCTGACGCGTCGACCCGGGTGTCGTTCTCGAGCAGGACGCCCGGACGCTCGTCGCCGGGGTCGCCAAACCGAATCAGTTTCATGTCGCCGTGACTCCGCCGTCGATGGGATAGGCCTGCCCGGTGACGAAGCTCGCTTCGTCCGAACAGAGATAGAGCGCCAGGTGCGCCACTTCTTCAGGGGTGCCCATCCGGCCGATGGGTTGGGCCTCCGAGAGGGTGCGGAACATCTCCGCCTCGCGCCCGGGATAGTTCGCCGCCAGAAACCCGTCCACGAACGGCGTGTGCACGCGCGCCGGACAGATGCAGTTGCAGCGGATCCCGCGCTTGACGTAGTCGACCGCGATCGACCGGGTCATCGCGAGCACCGCGCCCTTCGTCATGGTGTAGGCGAAGCGGTCCGGCAGTCCGACGAGCGAGACGATCGACGCCATGTTGAGGATGACGCCGCCGCCCTGACCGAGCATCGTCGCGAGTGCCGCGCGCGCGCACAGGTAGACGCCGCGGACGTTGACGCGGAAGAGACGGTCGAAATCCTGCGGGGAGGTCGTCTCGAGCGTGCCGATGTGGGCGATCCCGGCGTTGTTCACGAGGATGTCGATGCGCCCGTGGGCCGCGTGAATATGGCGGAAGGTGTCGTCGACCTGCGCCTCGTCGCCGACGTCGCAGGCGTGAAAGGAAGCGGCGCCGCCGCCGGCGCGGATGGCGTCGTGAATCGCGGCGGCCGCGCCCTCGTCGCGATCGATGGCGGCAACCGTGGCGCCCTGCTGCGCGAAGACTTGCGCGATGGCCCGTCCAATTCCCGATCCGGCGCCGGTGACCACGGCGATCCTGTGCCCAAGGTCGAACATTCGTACCGGCCGCGACTATTTCATACTTCGCCGCGCAAGTAAAGATTCGCCGTTTACTTTAACGCTAAAGTGTGGTCTGGTTCAGGCGGCATACCGGGTCGCGCGGAGGGGCGGGTCCGACGATCCGCCGTACACTTCCTGCATGTGGGCCGGGTCTTCAGACCCGGCGCCGATGCTCACGCCCGAACTGTTATCGAGGTCTCCATGGTCCGTCGAGTTGCCCTCGTCTCGATCGTCCTCGCGCTGCTCGCGGTCGCGCCGTCCGCGGTGGGGAAGCGCGGCATCACGGAAACGGATCTCTTCACGTTCGTCTGGGTGGCCGACCCGCAGATGTCGCCCGACGGATCCCGGATCGCGTTCGTTCGCGTCACCGTCAACGAAAAGGCCGATCAATACGAGAGCAGCCTGTGGATCGCGAACGCGGACGGATCCGAGCGGCCGCGCCAGCTGACGAGCGGCATCCGCGACACGTCGCCGCGCTGGTCGCCGGACGGTCTGCGTCTGGCGTTCGCACGATCCATCGACAAGGACGGCAAGGCGCAGCCCCCGCAGATCTACGTGATGCCGATGGCCGGCGGCGAGGCGCGCGCGATCACCGAGATGGCGCGCGGCGCGTCCGGGCCGGAATGGTCGCCGGATGGAAAGACGATCGCGTTCGCGGCCACCGCGAAGCCGGAGGATCTGGCGCCGAAGTCCGGTGACAAGCCGCGCGAGTCGGACGTCCGCGTGATCACCGAGGCCGAATACCGCGCCAACGGCATCTCCGGATCGGGGTTCGTGGATCGCGATCGCCCGTCGCTGGTCTGGACGACTGCGCTGCCGGCCGCCGGCGAACCGCCGGCCCCGCCCACGCGCGTCACGAGCGGCGAGTTCCCCGCCAGCAGCCATCGCTGGTCCCGCGACGGATCGCAGATCTACTTCGTTGCCGACCGGCGGCGCGAGTCCTACTACTATCCGAACGACAGCGATATCTTCACCGTATCGAAGGACGGCGGCGAGGTGAAGACGCTCGTCAGCATCGACGGCAGCATCATCGCCTACGCGCCCTCGCCGGACGGGAAGCGGATCGCGTTCGTCGGCATTCCGGCGGGGAAGCCCGAACGATCGTACTCGCAGCCCGACCTGTGGGTCGCCGACATTCCCGGTGGAACGCCGCGCAATCTCACGGCGGACTACGATTTCGACATCAACGGCAGCATCGGCGGCGACCAGCGGTCGCCGCGCGGCGCCAGTCCGGCGGGGCCGATCTGGTCGGCCGACGGCCGTTCACTGTTCATCAAGGTCGGACGACACGGCGACGCGGATCTCGCGGCGTTCGACGCGCAGAGCGGCAAGGAACTCTCCGGCGCTGGTGCGGACCCGCATCATGAGGTGATCTCGTACAGCGCCGACCAAGCCGTTCAGCGCGTCGCGGCCGTCATCTCCACGCCGACCGCGATTGGCGACTTGTACGTCATCGATGGCATGGTCGGCGCATCGCCGCGCAAGCTGACCGCCTTCAACGACGAGTTGTTCGGGCAGCTCGCCATGACCGGGCCCGAAGAGATCTGGTACACCAGCTTCGACGGACGGAAGATCCAGGGCTGGATCCAGAAGCCGCCGTCCTTCACTGCCTCGCAGAAGTATCCGCTGATCCTCGAGATCCACGGCGGGCCGCACACCGCCTACGGCCACACGTTCACGCACGAGTTCCAGTGGATGGCGGCGAAAGGCTACGTCGTTCTCTATACCAACCCGCGCGGCAGCTCGAACTACGGGCAGGAGTTCGGCAACATCATCCAGTTCACCTATCCGGGCGACGACTACAAGGATCTGATGGCCGGCGTCGACGAAGTGCTGAAGAAGGGCTACATCGACGAGTCACGGATGGGCGTCACCGGCGGCAGCGGCGGCGGCCTGTTGACCAACTGGGTCGTGACGCAGACGACGAGGTTCAAGGCGGCGGTCAGTCAGCGCGACATCTCCGACTGGGCGAACTTCTGGTACACGGCCGACTTCACGCTGTTCACGCCGACCTGGTTCCACAAGGCGCCCTTCGAGGACGCCGCCGAGTTCGCCAGGCGCTCGCCGATCACCTACGTCGACCGGATCCAGACGCCGCTGATGTTCATCCTCGGCGACGAGGACTACCGCACGCCGCCCGCCGCCGGCGGCGAGGATCTGTTCCGGGCGTTGAAGTACTTGAAGCGCCCGACCGTGATGGTGCGGTTCCCGGCCGAGAACCACGAGCTCTCGCGCTCGGGCAAACCGTGGCACCGCGTCGAGCGGCTGCAGCACATCGTCGGCTGGTTCGACAAGTATCTGATGGGCAAGCCGACCGCGACGTATCCGTGATCGCGAAGGGCGGCGGGCGAAGGGCGAAGGGCGAACGAAGACGGACTTACTAAAAAGGGACTCGGGTGCGCGTTCGACGTGCCGCCCGAGGCGTTCATGGCGATCGAGCTCGAGCCGCAGGCGCGCGGCATCCGAGGCATCGTCCGGTCCCGGCCCGAACTCGACGCGGCGTCGCGCGCCCGGCGCTCAGCGCGCGGCAGGGTTCGCGGCTTTCGGCGCGCCCGGCGCGAACCGCGCGCCGAAGTAATCATCCGCATACCACCGCGCCCGTCCGTCGGCGTCGGCCAGCGCCCGCGCGATTCGGTAATTCAGCTCCGCGAACTTTGCCCCGGCGTTCCAACGGATCGGCTGCGACAGGTCGTCGGAGGGCTGGTGATAGTGCGTCGCGAGGAACGCGCCCCACGCCTCGGACCCGCCGTTCGCCATGCCGGTCGCCAGCATCACGGCAGGGACACCCATCTTCACCATGGCGTAATGGTCGGAGCGGACGAAGATTGCCTGCTCCGGCATCGGGTCCGGCGACAACGCGACCTTCATCTGCGCCGCGGCCTGTCGGATTGCGGCGTCCAGCGTCGAGTGCGTCGCCCAGAAGGCGACGACGTCGGTGAAATCGTAGGTCAACATCGGCATGTCGAGGTCGATCGCCGCCGTGATCCGGTCGATCGGCACGGTGGGGTGGTGGGCAAAGTACTCGGCGCCAAGCAGCCCTTTCTCTTCGGCGGTGTTCGCGACGATCAGCACCGATCGCCGCGGCCGCGGGCCGGATGTCGTAAAGGCGCGCGCCGCCTCGAGCAGGGTGGCGACGCCCGCGGCGTTGTCCAGCGCGCCGTTGTTGATGCGATCGCCGGCGCCTTCGGGCTTCATGCCGATGTGGTCGGCATGGGCCATCAGCGCCACGTATTCGCTCTTCAGCGCCGGATCCGATCCTTCGATGACGCCGATTACTTCCGGACTGGCGTAGCGGCGTGACGTTGTCGACGCGCTGATCTGCGCGGTGCCGTTCAGCGGAACGCCGGCGGGCCTGGCCCCGGGCTGGTCGGCCTGGTCGAGGATCTGCGTCAACGTGGATGGTGCGCCGTCGAAGAGCGCCGCTGCCGCACCGGGTTCGAGATAGGCGACCGTCTCGAGGCCGCCGGTCGGATCGAACGGCGTCCCATCCGGCTGCACCCATGTCGTGATCGGCTCGCTGTAGAACTCCACAATCTTCTGCCACGGGAATGCCGCCGACCACGCGCGCGTCGGGATGCGGATGACCGCCGCGGCGCCCTGCCGGCGGGCCGTCCGCAGCTGCTCGCTCATCAGGTGCGCGGCGATTTCGCTGTCCACGCCTTTCGGCGTTCCCCACAGCATGACCGCGATCCTGTCGCGCACGTCGAGGCCCTTGTAGTCGTCGTAGCCGAGCGCCGCGTCCTGCATGCCGTAGCCGACGAAGACGAGTGGGGCCGTCAGCTTCAGGTCGCCGCCGGCCAGTGGTCCGGTGATGACCGACTGTGCACGATGCTCGAAGACGAGGGGGCCCGCCGGACGCGTCACGGTCAGCGTCGGCGCCGCGCCGCTCACCGTGCTTTCGAGCAGGGGGACGCTTTCGAAATAGCTGCCGTCGGTCCCGCCAGGCCTCAGGCCGAGCAGCGCGAATGCCGTGGCAATGTACCGCGCCGCGAGTGCGTGCCCGCGCGTACCCGCTTCGCGGCCTTCGAGCAGATCGTCGGCCAGGAACGCGACGTGCGCCTTGAAGCGATCGGCGCTGAACTCGGGTGCGGCGGCCGGCGCGGGTGCGAGGGCAAGGGTGAACGCAAGGAGCGCGGCGGTTCTGTGCATTGGCGTGCGGCGGGGGTTCAGTGGATCTCCGGTTCCGGAATCGGATCGGTGCCTTCGAGGAAATCGAAGTCGCAGCCGCGGTTCGCCTGGGTGACGTGCTGCGCGTACATGCGGCCGAAGCCGCGCGGGTACTCGACCTGGCGCGGCTTCCAGTCGGCGCGCCGGCGCGCCAGTTCCTCGTCGGGGACGTGCAGCGTCAGCCGGCGGGCGGGCACGTCGAGCTCGATGGTGTCGCCGTCGCGCACGAACGCGAGCGGTCCGCCGACGAACGATTCCGGCGCGACGTGCAGCACGCACGCGCCGTAGCTGGTGCCGCTCATGCGCGCGTCGGAGATGCGCACCATGTCACGGACGCCCTGCGCGAGGAGCTTCTTGGGGATCGGCAGCATCCCCCATTCCGGCATGCCCGGACCGCCGAGGGGGCCGCTGTTCTGCAGCACCAGCACCGAGTCGGGCGTGACCGGCAGCGCCGGATGATCGATGCGCTTTTCCAGATCGTTGTAGTCCTCGAACACCACCGCCGGGCCCGAGTGCTGCAGCAGCCGCGCCTGGGCCGCCATGTGCTTGATGACCGCGCCGTCGGGCGCGAGGTTCCCGCGCAGCACCGCGACGCCGCCATCGCGCCCGAGCGGTTCGCTCAGCGGCGCGATCACATGGTCGTTGCAGATGATGGCGCTGCTGATGTTTTCGTCGACCGTGCGGCCGGTGACGGTCAGGCAGTCCGTGTGGAGCAGGTCGCGCAGCCGCGACAGCACGCCGCCGAGGCCGCCGGCGTAGTAGAAATCCTCCATCAGGAAATCGCCGCACGGACGGATGTTGGCGATGACCGGCGTGCGCCGCGCAATCGCGTCGAACCGATCGAGGTCGAGATCCGCGCCGGCGCGTCCGGCCATGGCGATGAGATGGATGATCGCGTTGGTCGAGCCGCCCAGCGCCATCGCCGCCGTCACCGCGTTTTCGAAGGCGGCGGTGGTCATGACGTCGCGCGGCCGGAGGTCCTCCCAGACCATCTCGACGATCCGCCGGCCGCTCGCGCTCGCCATCCGCGGGTGCGCCGAATCGGCGGCCGGAATCGACGAGGCGCCGGGCAGCATCAGGCCGAGCGCATCGACCGCCGACGTCATCGTCGAGGCGGTGCCCATCGTCATGCAGGTGCCGAACGAGCGGGCGATGCCGTCTTCCATCTCGCGCCACGAACACTCGTCGAGCGTGCCGGCGCGGCGCTCGGCCCAGTACTTCCAGACGTCGCTGCCCGAGCCGAGGATCTGGCCGCGCCAGTTGCCGCGCAGCATCGGACCGGCGGGCACGACGATCGCCGGAAGGTTGGCGCTGGTCGCGCCCATCACCAGCGCGGGAATCGTCTTGTCACAGCCGCCCATCAGGACCGCGCCGTCGGCGGGATAGGCGCGCAGCGCCTCCTCCGCTTCCATTGCCAGCAGGTTGCGATAGAGCATGGTGCTCGGCTTCATCAAGGTCTCGCCGAGCGTCAGCAGCGGGATCTCCATCGGAAATCCGCCCGCCTGCCAGATGCCGCGCTTGACTTCGTCGGCGCGCATGCGCAGGTGCGCGTGGCACGGGTTGGCATCGCTCCACGTGTTCAGGATCGCGATGACCGGCTTGCCGCTGATGTCGTCGAGCGTGAAGCCGGCCTGCTTGGCGCGCGAGCGATGTCCGAAGGATCGCAGGTCGTCTTTGCCGAACCAGCGAAAGCTGCGCAGGTCGGCGGGCGTCCGGCGCTGGCCGCTCATGCCTCCTGCTCCCGGAGCGCGCGCGCCACCGGCGCAAGCGCCTGCGCCTGCGTCGTGGTGAGCGGCGACACGTACGGCGTGATGGGCCCGGTCGGCGCAATCCCGGCAAGCTCGGTGGCGTGGTGCAGCACACGCGCCGGCCCCCATGCGTCGCGCAGGTCTTCGAGCGGGATGAAGCGCGCGCGCCGCTCCTCTGCGCTCGGCCAGTCTCCGGATCGGCACGCGTCGAACAGCTCGCGGCATTGCCGCGGCGCGATGCAGCCGGAGCCGGTCGTCATGCCCGGCAGGTCGAACTCGCGCAGGTGCACGACCGCCGGACGTTCGCCCATGCCGCTGATGACGCGGCGCCGATCGACGCGGCGCAGCAGGCCAGTCAGGTAGGGATCCTTCGACGGATCGTCGAGCACGACCGCATACTTGATGGCGGCGGCGACGCCGTCGTCGATCAGCCGCCCG
>JABFWM010000399.1 GCA_013362195.1 Acidobacteriota bacterium | reverse complement strand
GGGCCGCGACAGACGTGTTCGCCGGCAGCATCGCCGCGGTGACCGCGCCCGTGGTCCGATGGATCCAGGCATGCCAGGATCCGACGTTCGGACGAATGTCTCCGCTCGAGCGCAACCATACCTTGACGTCGGCGCCGCCGGGTCCGCTGACGTACATGCTGCTCGCACGTGATCCCGGAAGTAGTCCAGCAGCCAGACGCGCCGCCCCATCGAGACTGAGCGGGAGCGCCAGGCGATCGGTCGGCAGAGTCGTCGCGGGCACCGTTTGCTGTGCCGCCGCGGCTGCTGGCGTGGTCAGAAAGAGCCCGTGGACGACACGACTGCCCACGCCGTAGAACACCAGACACGCTCCCGTCAGTGCCACGGCAAAGATCAACGGCAGCGAGACGATGCCGGCGACGCGATGAAGATCGTAGTTGAGGACGAAGGCGGGCCGTCGCCAGCGGACGCGGAACCCGAACGCGAACCGCTTGAATGGTGGCCACCAGAGCCACACACCGCTCACCACGATTACGACGAGGACGATGCCGGCGAGGCCGACGATCGCATGCCCGGCGTCGCCGCCGAACATGTTGAAGTGCAGGATGAACAGCCGTCCCGCCAGCGTGCGCGACGGTTCGTGCTCGCCCAGCAGGCGACCGCTGCCGGGATCGATGTGCATCGCCCGCGGCAGCAGGCCGTCGCCGATCTCGACCTGATACACACGCCGATCGACAGGTCCCCGTATGAGGATGTCTTCGAGGTTCGGATACCGCGACCGTGCCGCGTGCCACACGGCGTCCCAACCGACGTCGCCCGGGGTCACCTGGTACAGCGCCGGATGCAGCGCGCGGTCGATGTCGTGTCGATACACGAGCGCCGCGCCCGATGAGCAGACAATCAGGATGACGACGCCGAGCACGAGACTCAGCCACAGATGCACGTGCAGCACGAACCCGCGGAGGGACATGGCCACGAGGCCGTCTGCTCCGTTCGCGCTACCGCGTCCAGGGCAGTGCGACGTTCACGCGAATGGTTCGCCCACGTCCTGCGATGTAATTGAAGCCATCGTTGAACGCCTGATTGATGGGCGGCACATACGCCGCGTTGGCGAGGTTCTCGATGCCCACGGTGAGCGTGCCCCGAGGAAAGCGAATCGCGGTGACGAAATCGATCAGCGTAAGGCTCTCGACTCTGCCCTCGCCAAACGCGGTGCTGGCGCCAAATTCATCGCGCGAGCCCGAGTACGTGATCTGCAGCCGGTTGCGCCAGCGCGGCACCGGATGATGTTCGACATACCCGCTGATCTTGACGGGCGCGATACGCAACCGGGACATCGGCGTGAACGACCCGTTGAAGTCCGGATCCTGCTGATGGTGACGCTCTCGGACAGAGCGGCGGCTTCGAGGCGGCCGCGCGTAATCGCGGGACTGAATCCAACCAGTTCCGCGCGGATCTCGTAGCTGCCGGGCGCGAGCGTCGCGAACGTGAAGCGGCCTTCCCGGTCGGTGACGACACTGCGCCGGTCGGATCCCGACGAGGCGGTCACCGTCACGCCCGGAATGACGGCACCGGACGTATCCCGCACGCGTCCCTCGAGTGGCGTGTGCTGGGCCTGCGCGGGAGCGTCGCCCAGGCGCGCGCAGGGGCGAACACTCGAACACTGGATGTCGAGGGCGCACCCACCGAGCCGTCCTGAAGGTCTGACCTCGCGTGGACACTTCAGGGCTGATTGGCTACAATCACCAACCCCGGTCCTTTATGCGACCTCTGCTGGGAGCGATCGCCGCCGTCCTCCTGCTCAACGCGGCAGGCGCGTCCGCCACGCCCTCGCCGCGTGTCGAACACGCGCAGCCCGTGCGCGTGCCGCCTGCGGTGTCGATAGACCTTGACGGCGACGGTTCGCCGGATCTCGCGACGGCCGATGTCCAGGGGCTGCGCCTCCGATTGTCCCGCGGCGGACGATTGATGGTCGACAGCAGGAGCATGCTCTCGGCGCTCGCGGCGGACGATCTCGACCGCGACGGCGACGGCGACTTGGTCGGACTTTCGAGTCGCGGCACGCTCCTCGTGTGGCGTAATGACGGCGCCGGCCACTTCTCGTATCAACCCCCGCACTCTCCGGCGAGCGCCGGCACTGCGGAGTGGTCGCGCGGCCGGATCGAGCAGGGCGGCGGCGGAAACACCTGCACGACCATCGCCACAGGCAGCAGCCTGGATGCGTGCAGCGCGCAAGGCGCCAGAGCTCACGTGCTCGACCGGGCGGGACCGATCGCTTCCGCCTTGACCGGTCTGCACCCGCCGTCGACGATCCGCCCCGGAACCCCGCGTTCGCCTCCCCTCTCTTAGCCTCCCACTGATTTCGCCTCGGGCGGTGTTGCCCGTGGCGCGAAGTCATTCCCCCTTCACTGAAACGACGGCGACCGCCGGCGCTCGCGTCGCGTCAGGCCAGGGGCCTACCTCGCAATAAAGGCGGATCGTGACATCGGGGTGACATGTGAACACAGCAGACGAACGCCGATGAAACTGCCGCTCATCAGAGGCAGCGGCATCCGGGAGTCCACCGGCATCGCCAGTGGCTCATCGTCTTCGGATCAGGGCTCGCGCACTGGGCTGCGGCGAGATCGTCGCACCAGTGGCCGGACCGCATCTGATGCGACGGGTGTGCGTGGTGATCGGGTTCTGGCTGCTGCCGGGACCGCTGCACTACCAACGCAAGGCCCTGGCCAGGGGCTCGCCGAGAATATGATGCGACGCTT
>JABFWM010000609.1 GCA_013362195.1 Acidobacteriota bacterium | reverse complement strand
GCGGCGAAACGCCTGCTCGCGTCGATTCGCAACTACGGCGCGTCGCCGCGCGAGACCGATGTCCGGGTGCAGGTGGCGGGCCGCACCGAAGCGACGCGGCACGTCACCGTGCCCGCCGCCGCGTCGATCGACGTGCCCTTCGACGGCCTGGGCTCGCGGGCCGCGGTGGACGTGGCCGTGTCGGACACGGAGGGCTTCGAGGGCGACAACGTCCGCTACGCGATCAACGAGGCGCGCGGCGCGCCGCGCGTGCTGATCGTCAGCGGCGGCCCGGGCTCGACGAGCGGGTTCTATCTTGCGCGCGCGCTCGAGGCCGAAGACGAGAGCGGCGCCGGTTTCGCCGTGCGGACCGTGCATGGGCCGGCGTTCGCGGCCATGACGCCCCAAGAGGTGAGCGCGTACTCGGTGGTGGCGATCGTGTCGACGCATGGTCTCGATCGGCGCGTTCGCGAATCGCTGCTCCGACTGCTCGGCGCCGGCGGCGGCGTACTGGTGGCGGCCGCTCCCGACGTCGATCCGGCCGTGCTCTCGACGGTGCTCGACTGGCAGCCGGCGCTGACCGCGCGGGATCGCGAAAACGCCGGCGTGCTCGCCGTCACCGATCTACGGCACCCCGTTTTCAGGCCCTTCGATGCGGTCGCGGCGAACCTCGGGCAGGTGTCGTTCCAGCACGCGTGGCAGGTGCCGCCGGCCTCGTGGCACGTGATTGCGAGTTACACGCAGGGCGTTCCGGCGCTGATCGAGCGGACCGCGGGGCAGGGCCGCATCCTTCTCTTCACCTCCGACCTCGATCGGCGCTGGAACGATTTCCCCCTGCATCCGGCCTTCGTCCCCTTCGTGCAGGAGGCGGTGCGGTACCTCGGCGCGCGCGCACCCGAGACGCTGACCTATCTCGTGGCTGACGTCCCGATCGGCGTTCCGCCGCACCCGGGGATCATCCAGGCCGAGGGACGTACGCTTGCCGTCAACATCGACGTGCGGGAGAGCGCGATCGATCGGGTCACTCCCGCGGAATTCGCGTCGCATGTCACTCGCGTGCCGGCGTTGCCGACCCGTCAGCCGCGGCGCGCCGCCGAACAGACCGAAGGGCGGCAGGGCTACTGGCGGTACGGGCTGCTCCTGATGCTCGCGGCGCTCGTCGCCGAATGCTTCGTGGGATCGAGATGACGCCGCACGCCGAACTCCACCGCCTGTTGAACGCGATCCGGCGGCGGTGGCTGCTCGCCGCGGCGCTGCAGGTGTGCGCGCGCGTGTTCGGGGCCGCCGCGCTGGTTGTGATCGCCGGGGCGCTCGTCGATCGCGTGCTGCATCCGCTGGACGGCGCGGCGCTGCTGGTGTCGCTCATCGTGGCTGCGCTCGTCCCCGCCGCGGCGGCGCTGTTCGTGTGGCCGTTCCGCCGCCGACCCGACGATGCGCGGGTGGCGAGGTTCGTCGAGGAGCGGTGTCCGGAGCTGGAGGACACGATCGTCTCCGCCGTCGATGCGTCGCGCCGGCCATTGGATCGAGGGTCGTTTGCCAGCCTGGTCATCGACGGTGCGATCGCGCGGCTGCGCGCGCTCGATCTGCGGCGCGTCATCGAACCCGCACGGCTGCGCGGGGCCGCGCTGCAGGCGGCTGTCTCCGGCGCCGCGCTCGTGCTCGCCTTCGCCGGCGCCCGGCCCCTCTTCCTGCGCGCCGTCGAGTTCGCTCGCCTGCAGTACTGGCCGAACTCGATTGCGGTTGCCGTCGACCCCGGGGACGCGCGGGTGGTTGCGGGCCGTCCGTTGGCGATCGTCGCGAAACTCGCGGCCCGGACCGGGACGTTGACGCGTGTGGCTCCATCGCTGACGCTCGTTGCCAACGGCCAATCGCGGACGCTTCCAATGACGCCTGCGGGCGATCGATACGAGGTCCGCATCAATGCGGTCGATCGATCGTTCACGTACCGCGTCGAGGCCGGCGCCGCGAAATCCCGCGGCTATGTCGTGACCGCCGTGTTCCCGCCGCGGGTCAGGCGGATCGACCTGCGCTACGAGTATCCGGCATTCACCGGTCTCCGCTCGCGCACCGAAGAGAATGGCGGCGACATCTACGGTCCTGCGGGTACTCGCGTCCGCGTCCGCGTGCAGACCGACAAGCCGATCACGGCCGGCCGTCTCGCGATGGCCGAAAGCAACCCGCCGGTATCGCTCGCGCGTGTCGACGATCGGACCTGGGAAACGACGCTGACGCTGGACGATGATGCGGCGTATCGCGTGGCGCTGGCCGACGCCGACGGACTGCGCTCGGAAGGCACCGAATATTTCATCCGGCTGATGGACGATCGGCCGCCCGAAGTGCACGTGCTGCGGCCGGCCGGGGACCAGCAGATCACGCCGCTCGAAGAAGTCACCATCGAAGCGCGCGCGGACGACGACTACGGCATCGCGAGCTTCGACATGGTGTATGGCGTCGCCGGCGGCCGCGAACACGTGGTTCCGTTCACGTCGATTGGCGGCACGGACACCGCCCGGATCGGTTCGCGATTGGTCGCGGCCGAGGATCTCGGCGTCAAGCCCGGCGACGTCATCACCTACTACGCCCGCGCCCGCGACGTCGCGCGCGGCAAGCAGTCGACGCTCGCCCGCAGCGAGATCTTCTTCCTCGAAGTGAAGCCGTTCAACGAGGAGTACGTCGCGGCGCAGAGCCAGGCGATGGCCGCCGCGACCGGAACACAGCTGGAAAGTCTGGTGGCCGCGCAGAAGGAAATCATCAGCGCGAC
>JABFWM010000449.1 GCA_013362195.1 Acidobacteriota bacterium | reverse complement strand
CGGCAGCGGCTCGACGCGAGCATCGCGGCGACCGGCCTGAAGGACGCCGTGATCTGCGCGACCGGGCGCATCGACGGCATCGACGCGTCGGTCGCCTCGATGGAGTACGGCTTCATCGGCGGCAGCATGGGCGTGGTGGTGGGCGAGAAGATCACGCGGGCCATCGAGCGCGCGCTCGACCGGCAGCTGCCGGTCGTGATCGTCTCCTGCTCGGGCGGCGCACGCATGATGGAAGGCGCGCTGTCGCTGATGCAGATGGCCAAGATCAGCGCCGCGCTGGCGCGGCTCGACCGCGCACGGCTGCCCTACGTCTCGGTGCTCACCGATCCGACGACGGGCGGCGTCACGGCAAGTTTTGCGATGCTCGGCGACGTCATCATCGCGGAGCCGAAAGCGCTCATTGGTTTTGCCGGTCCGCGCGTGATCGAGCAGACGATCCGTCAGAAGCTGCCCGAGGGCTTTCAGCGCAGCGAGTTCCTGCTGGAGCACGGGATGATTGACATGATCGTGGATCGGCGGGAGCTCAAGGCGGCCGTCGCCCGCGTGCTGCGTTTCGGTGCGCCCACGGCCCAACAGGGCGTGACCGCCGCGACCGCGACGTCGATCGCGGCCGCCGCCGCGCTGCCCCTCCCCGTGGAGCTCGCCCCACCGAAGCCGTGAGGCCGCCCCCCCTCGAGTTCCTGTTCGGGCTCGAGCGCTTCGGCATGAAGTTCGGCCTCTCCAACATGGCGAGGCTCTGCGACGCGCTCGGCCACCCGGAACACGCCTTCGCCTCCGTGCTCGTTGCCGGCACCAACGGCAAGGGATCGGTGACGGCAATGGTCGACACCGCCCTGCGCGCCGCCGGCCACCGCGTCGCGCGGTACACGTCGCCGCACCTCGTCCATCTCGAGGAGCGCTTCGCGATCGACGGCCGCGACGTCAGCACCGCGGATCTGACGGGCGCCGCCGCGCGCGTGCAGCAGGTCGTAGAAGGGCTGATCGAATCGGGCGCGCTCGCGGCGCCGCCGACGTTCTTCGAGTGCGCGACCGCGATCGCGTTCGAGCTCTTTCGCGACGCCGGCGTCGCCATCGCCGTGCTCGAAGTCGGGCTCGGCGGACGTCTCGATGCCACCAACATCGTGTCGCCGGTGGCCGGGGCGATCGTCTCGATCGATTTCGATCATCAGGCGCAGCTCGGCAACACCCTCGCCTCGATTGCCGCCGAGAAGGCCGGCATCGCGCGTCGGGGCGTGCCGCTGGTGTGCGGCCGCCTGCCTGGAGAAGCCCGCGACACGATCGTCGCGATCTGCCGCGAGCTCGGCGCGCCATTCATCGACGTGGCCCTCGATGACCGGATCGCCCCGCGCGTGGCGGCGGCCCGGCCGCTGGCGCTGGCCGGCGATCATCAGGTCGTCAACGCCGCGGTCGCGGTCGGGCTGCTGGATGCGCTCGACGCGCGCGGCCTGCGCGTCGACGACCGCGCCATCCAGTCCGGCCTGCGCGACACGACATGGCCCGGCCGTCTCGAGGCGTTCGACGTCGAAGGATGCACGGTCTGGCTCGACGCGGCGCACAATCCTGCCGGCGCGCGCGCGCTTGCCGCGCACCTCCAGCGGGTGGCGCCCGAGGGGGTGACGCTGGTGTTCGCGGCCATGAAGGACAAAGCCGTGGCCGAGATGCTCGCCGCGCTGCGGTCCGTGGCCGCGCGGGTGATCTGCACGACGGCGCCGACGCCGCGCGCGTTCGACGCCGCGGCGCTGGCCGCGATCGCACGCGAGGGCGGGGACGACGTCGAGGTCGTCGCCGACCCACTCGACGCGCTGCGCCGCGCCTGCGCGCTGGGCCGTCCGGTCGTCGTCGCCGGATCGATCTTTCTCGTCGGGCCGGTCCGCGAGCAGCTGGCCCGTGATATTCTTCGCTAATTCTTCCCGGGGCAACAGGTTAGCCGTATCTTCATGCTGCGACTCGGCATCATCGCACTGCTCGCCCTCCTGGTGTTTGCCACTACGGCCCGCGCCCAGGCCGCGCTTGGGGGCTGCAAGATCTGGGTCGCCGAGGCCCAGGACAAGGTCGCCATCAACCAGAACCACTACAAGCTGCTGCGCGACGTCAGCGTCGAGTGCAACGACATGCAGTTCTTCGCGGACGAAGCGGAGATCTTCAACGACGCGGACCGGGTGAACGCGTCGGGCAACGTGCTCTTCGTGACGAACAACAACCGCATCTCCGCGGATCGCATGGAATTCAACACCAGGACGCGGACCGGCACGTTCTTCGTGGCCTCGGGGATCGCGAGCCTCGAGAACCGCGGCATCGACCGCAGCCTGTTCGGCACGCAGGAGCCCGACGCGTATTTCTGGGGCAAGACGATCGAGAAGCTGGGCCCGAAGACCTATCGCATCACCCAGGGAGGCTTCACGACCTGCGTCCAGCCGACGCCGCGATGGGAGATGGTGTCCGACTCGGTGACGCTCACGCTGGAGCAGCACGCCCTGCTGAAGAACACCGTGCTCAAGGTGAAGGGCGTTCCGATGATGTATCTGCCGATCCTCTACTACCCGATCAACAAGGAGGATCGCGCGACGGGGTTCCTGATCCCGACCTACGGCGCCTCGACCCTCAAGGGGCAGACGATCAGCAACGCGTTCTTCTGGGCGATCAACCGCAGCCAGGACGCGACGCTGTATCACGACTTCATGTCGAAGACGGGGCAGCAGTACGGCGGCGAGTACCGCTACATCCAGGCGCCGGGCGCGCAGGGATCGAGCCGCTTTTCGCTGCTCCGTGAGCACCCGGCGACCTACCAGCTGCCGAACGGCACGCAGCGCACGACCCCTGGCGGGCAGAGCTATACGATTGCCGGATCGATGACGCAGCCGCTCCCGCACAGCTTCCGCATGGCGGCCACCGCCGATTACTTCTCGAGTCTGGCGGCGAACCAGCGCAACCAGCAGAACATCTTCAACATGACGTCGACGCAGCGGCGCTTCGGCGCGAACGTGGGCGGCAGCTGGGCGGGATACACCATCAGCGCCGCCTTCGATCGCAGCGAGGTCCTGCGCAATGCGACGGATTCGAACGTCTACGGCTCGTTGCCGCGAGTCATCGTGTCGAGGGGCGAGAAGCCGATCGGCTCGCTGCCGTTGTATTTCGGGGTGAACAGCGAATACGTCTCGCTCCTCCGCACCGACAAGTCCGCGACGGCGACGAACGATCGGGGCCTCTCGCGCGTGGACGTGACGCCGACCCTCCGCTTTCCGTTCACGCGGTGGCAGTTCCTGACGTTCAACTCCGCATTGAGCTGGCGCGGGACGTTCTGGTCGGAGAGCCTGGTCAACGGCGTGCAGACGCCGCAGGGCGTGGGGCGCCGCTACTTCGAGATGTCGACCCGCATCACGGGCCCGGTCTTCACGCGGATCTTCAACCGGCCGGGTGGCGGCTACGCCGACAAGTTCAAGCACGTCATCGAGCCGGTGTTCACGATTCAGCGGATTACGCCGATCGAGAACGCGCAGCGAATCGTGCAGCTCGATCCGGGCGTCGATTTCGTCGTCGGCAACGTGACGGCGCTGTCATATGGCCTGAACAACCGCCTCTACGCGAAGAAGGAGACCGCGCGCGAGATGTTGTCGGTGTCGATCTCGCAAAGCTATTACACCGACGAGAGGGCCGCCGCGGCAGATCTGCGGTATCAGTCGAGCGGCGCGACGGGCCTGCCGCCGTCGCACGTCTCCCCCATCGCGCTCGTGGCGCGCGTCTCGCCCACCGCCACGACAGACGCTACGTTTCGGACCGAATACGATGCCCAGGTCCATACGCTGCGCACCCTTGCCGCAAACGGCACGGTGACGAAGGGCTGGGTGCAGTCCACGGCGGGATGGAGCATGCGGCGGTTCATCCGCGAGCTCCCGGCGTTCAGCGAACTCGCCGCGGCGCAAGGGATCAATGCGGTCGCGAACGTGCGGAAACCGGGCAACGCGCTCGGCGGGATGTACGCGCTCAATTACGACCTCAAGCGCAGGACCTTCCTGCAGCAGCGCTACATCGCGTACTACAACTCGCAGTGCTGCGGGGTCGCGGTCGAGTACCAGTCGGTGAATTACGGGGCCAACTCGCGGGCGTTCGGCATCCCGCAGGACCACCGCTTCAACCTCTCGTTCACGCTCGCAGGCATCGGGACCTTTTCGAACCTGTTCGGCGCGTTCGGAGGCCAGACGCGATGAAGGGGCTGATCCTGAGTGGCGGGAAGGGCACGCGTCTCCGTCCGCTCACCTACACCAGCGCCAAACAGCTGGTGCCGGTCGCCAACAAGCCGGTGCTCTTCTACGGGATCGAATCGCTGGCCGCCGCCGGCATCCGCGACATCGGCATCGTCGTCGGCGATACGCAGGCGGAGATTCGCGCCGCGGTCGGCGACGGATCCCGGTGGGGCGTGCGGGTCACCTATATCGAGCAGGACGCGCCGCGCGGGCTCGCCCACGCCGTGCTGATCAGCTAGCCGTTCATCGGGCGCGATCCGTTCGTCATGTACCTCGGCGACAATCTGCTCAACAAGGGCATCAACGGCTTCGTCGACGAGTTCATGCGCGAAGCGCCCGCCGCGCAGATCCTGCTGACGCGCGTGCCCGATCCGCAGATGTTCGGCGTCGCCGAGCTGTCGAACGGACGGGTCGTCCGCCTGGTCGAGAAGCCGAAGGAGCCGACGAGCGATCTGGCGCTGGTCGGCGTCTACATGTTCTCGCCGGCCGTGTTCGACTCCGTGAAACGGATCCGGCCGAGCTTTCGTAACGAGCTGGAGATCACCGACGCGATTCAGGACCTGATCGATCGCGGCCTCGAGGTGCGCCCGCATCTCGTCGACGGGTGGTGGAAGGACACCGGCAAGCTCGAGGACATGCTCGAAGCGAACCGGCTGATTCTCGACACGATCGTCCGCTGCGTGGAAGGCACGGTCGACGGCGAGTCGCGCGTCGAGGGGAAGGTGGTCATCGAGGCGGGCGCAATCGTCGAACGCTCGGTGATCCGCGGGCCGGTGGTCATCGGCGCCGACGCGAAAATCGTCCACGCCTACGTCGGGCCGTTCACGTCGATTGGCCGCGGCGCCGAAATCCGCGACTCGGAGATCGAGCACAGCATCGTGCTCGAGGGCAGCGTGATCAGCGATCTCGCGAACCGCGTGGAAGACAGCCTGATCGGCCGCAACGTCAGGATTCACCGCCTGCCGGTCAAGCCCTCGGCCTACCGGTTCATGCTGGGCGACAATTCAGAAGTGGGCATTCGCTGGTAGCAGGAGAGTGTGCGTGAGTTCAGCACCTGCCAAATTCGCGGTGACGACGAAGACGCCGATCGAGGGCGTCGTCACGAAGCCGCTCCGGGTCATGCCCGACGAGCGCGGCTGGCTGATGGAGATCCTTCGCGGCGACGATGGAGGGCTGTTCGAGAAGTTCGGGCAGGTGTACGTGTCGGCCACTTACCCCGGCGTGGTGAAGGCGTGGCACTACCACAAGCACCAGGTCGACTTCTTCGCGTGCGTCGCCGGGATGGTGAAGCTGGTCCTGGTCGACACGCGCGAGGGATCGCCGACGCAGGGGGCAATCAACGAGTTCTATCTCGGGATGCAGAACCCGATGCTCGTCCGGGTGCCGAACCTCGTCTACCACGGGTGGAAGTGCATCGGCCCCGAACCGTCGCTGGTCGTGAACGTGCCGACCGAGCCGTACCGCTACACCGATCCCGATGAATACCGGCTCGAGCCGCACGGCACGCTGCCCTACGACTGGACGCGCAAAGATGGTTGAGGTGCTCGTCACCGGCGGGGCGGGGTTCATCGGATCGAACTTCGTCCGTCATGCGCTGGCCGCGCACGGCGACTGGCGGATCACCACGCTCGACAAGCTGACCTACGCGGGACGCCTCGAGAATCTCGACGGGATCATGGATCACCCGCGGCACGAGTTCGTCAAAGGGGACGTCTCGGACCCGGCGGTCGCCGACCCGCTCGTGCGCGCGTCCGAGATCGTCGTCCACTTCGCGGCCGAGACGCATGTCGATCGATCGATCGCGAGCGCGGGCGAGTTCATCATGACCGACGTCTTCGGCACGTTCGTCCTGCTCGAGGCGGCGCGCCAGGCGCCGCGGCTGCGGCGCTTCGTGCAGATCTCGACCGACGAAGTGTACGGCAGCGTTTCCTCGGGCGCGAGCCGCGAGGGCGACGAGTTGAAGCCGCGCAATCCCTATTCGGCCAGCAAGGCAGGCGCCGACCGGCTCGCCTACAGCTACTGGGCGACCTACCAGGTGCCGGTGGTCATCACCCGCGCGTCGAACAATTACGGCCCGTATCAGTTTCCCGAGAAGATCATTCCGCTGTTCATCACCAATGCGATCGACGAGGTCCCGGTGCCGCTCTACGGCGACGGCCTGAACGAGCGCGACTGGCTGCACGTGCTCGATCATTGCCGCGCGCTCGACGTCGTGATCGACCGCGGCGACGATGGCGAGGTCTACAACATCGGCGGCGGCAATCACGTCCGCAACATCGATCTCACGCGGCGCATCCTCTCGCTGGTCGGGCGGCCCGAGTCGCTGATCAGGCCGGTCGCCGACCGTCCCGGACACGATCGCCGCTATTCGCTCGACACCTCGAAGCTCCAGTCGCTCGGCTGGCGCCCGCAGACCGCCTTCGAGCAGGGACTCGCCGACACCGTCGCGTGGTATCGCGACCACCCGTCGTGGTGGCGTCCGATCAAGGACGAGGATCCCGAGTTCCGCAAGTACTACCAGGAACATTACGGCAACCGGCGCTGACGGGCGCGCCCGGGCGTCGAACGCGGACAGGGGTCGAGGAGCCTGATCGTTGCGGGCGCCGCGCTGTTTGGCTTTTTGCGCCCCTTGATCCTTAATGGATCCTTCGATGCCTTCGAGTCCTTCGACTCCGTCGAGCCTGATCACCGGCGCGACGGGATTTGCCGGCCGTCATCTGCTCGAGAGCCTGCTCGGCGACGGCGAGCGCGTGCAGGCGTGGTCGAACGCGCGCGGCCGCGCCGTCGATGCGGAGCTCGCGGCCGATTCGCGCGTCACCTGGCGGGCCGTCGACCTGCTGAACCGCGCGTCGGTGCGGACGGCGCTGCTGGCCGCGCCGCCGTCCGTCATCTATCACTGCGCGGGGTTCGCGGACGATCACCGATCGTGGGACGATCCGGTGCGCGCCCTGCGCGGCAACGTGCTCGCCACGCACCATCTCGTCGAGAGCGCGCGCGAGCTCGGACTCGACTGCCGCATCGTCGTGCCGGGGTCGGCGCTGATTTACCGGCCGTCGACGGACGCCATCACGGAAGACGGGGCAATCGGCCCGACCAGCCCGTACGGATTGAGCAAGCTCGCGCAGGAAATGACCGCCGATGAATCGCCGCTGCCGGTGCTGCTGGCGCGGCCGTTCAATCACGCGGGCCCGCGGCAGGGCCCCTCGTACGTGACCTCCGCGTTCGCGAAACAGATTGCGGAGATCGAGGCGGGACTGGCGCCGCCGATCCTGCGCGTCGGCAACCTCGATGCGCGCCGCGACATCACCGACGTCCGCGATACCGTGCGGGCCTATCGCGCGCTCGCCGATCGCGGCCGGCCCCATCGTCCCTACAACATCTGCAGCGGCCGCGCCTACCGGGTCGGCGATCTGCTCGACACGCTGCTGTCGCTGACGCGGACGCCGGTCCGTGTCGAAGTGGATCCCGGCCGCCTGCGCCCCAGCGACAACCCCGTCGTCCTCGGCAGCGCGGCGCGCATCGTCGACGAAACGGGCTGGCGGACGTCGATTCCCATCGACCGCACGCTCGCGGACCTGCTCGGCTACTGGCGCGAAACAGTTGCGATCGCCCGATCGGCGCGGCCATGACCGTACCGCGACGTGACGTGCAGCAGCGCGGCGCGCGGCATCCATCGCCGACGGGGACCGGCGGGATCACGCGCCGCGTTCCTGACCCGGCGCACTCCGAGACGACGCGTCAACTCGTGCACATCGCGATGGGCGCCTTCGCGCTGCTGCTGCGCTGGATTGCGTGGTGGCAGGCGCTGGCGCTCGCGGCGGCAGCCGTCCTCTTCAATGTCTTCGCGCTGCCGCGTCTCGTGCGGCGCTTGTACCGGCCCGGCGATACCGCGCGCGTGGTGCACGGCATCGTGCTGTACCCGGCGTCGGTGCTGCTGCTCATCGCCGCGTTTCCGCGGCGCCCCGACGTCGTCGCCGCGGCGTGGGGCATTCTCGCGCTCGGCGACGGCTCGGCGACGCTCGTGGGCCGCGCGCTCGATGGTCGGCGCTGGCCGTGGAATCGCGACAAGACGATCCGCGGCAGCGCGGCGTTTGTCGCGCTCGGGGGCGCCGCGGGGGTCGCGCTCGCCTGGTGGTGCAGGGACGCCGCCCCGCCGACGCCGTCCTGGCCGCAGATTGCCGCCGCGGTGGTGGTCGCGGCGATCGTCGCGGCGGCCGTCGAAACAATCCCGGTGCGGCTCGACGACAACCTCTCGGTCGCGATCGCCGCGGGCGGCGTGCTGTGGATCGCGCTGCTCGTCGATCCCGAGGCGGCGCGCACGTGGTGGGCGGCGCGCGAACCGCCGCTGGCCGCGGCCGTGCTCACGAACATCGTGACCGCGTGGGCGGGCTATCAGGCCCGGACCGTATCCGTGTCGGGCGCGGTCGCGGGGGCGGTGATCGGGATCATCATCTTCACCGCGGCCGGCTGGCAGGGCTGGGTGCTCCTGCTCGCGGCATTTCTTGCCGCGTCGGCGACGTCGCGCGTCGGATTGCGGCGGAAGGCCGTGCTCGGCATCGCGGAGGGGCGCGGGGGCCGCCGCGGCGCGGGCAATGCCATCGCCAACACCGGCGTCGCCGCCATTGCCGCCGCGGTGTCCGTGGGCGGCGGCGATCCGCTGCTCGCGCGCGTGGCCTTCGCCGCATCACTCGTCGCCGGCGGCAGCGACACCATAGCGAGCGAGATCGGCAAGGCGTGGGGACGCCGGACCTGGTCGATCACGACGCTCGGACGCGTGCCGCCCGGCACGTCCGGCGCCATGTCATTCGAGGGCACCGCGGCGGGACTCGTGGGCGCGTTCGCGCTCGCCGCCCTTGCGATCGCGGTCGGGATCGTGCCCGCGGCGGCGCTCGTTCCGATTGTCGCCGCGGCAACGATTGGCGCGCTCGTCGAGAGCTGGCTTGGCGCCACGCTCGAAGGGCCGGGCATTCTCAACAACGACATGCTGAACTTCATCAACACGGCCGCCGCGGCCGCGTGTGCATCAATCATCGTCCGGTGGACGACGGCATGAGCCGATTCCGGCTGCTGCTGGAGCTCAGTCGCCCGTTCACGCTCGTCGCGCCCGCGCTCGGCTTCGCATCGGGCGCCGCGACCGCGTACGGCGCCGCGCCGCGAGAAGCGTGGCATCCGGATCTCCTCGTCTATCCGCTGATCGGGTCGCTGATGGCGGCGGTGCTCAACGCCGCGTCGAACGCGCTGAACCAGATCTACGACCTCGAGATCGATCGTGTGAACAAGCCGAAGCGGCCGCTTCCCTCCGGCCGTCTCTCGCTGCGCGCGGCCTGGACGTTCACGTGGCTCACCTACGCTTTCGCATTCGGGCTGGCGTGGCTCGTCGAGCCCGGCGGGCGCCACGAGTGCTTCTGGATCGTCGTGATTGCCGCGATCATCACCGTCCTCTACTCGGTCCCGCCGTTTCGCACCAAGCGCCTCGGCATCTGGGCGAACGTGACGATCGCGATTCCCCGCGGCGTGCTGCTCAAGGTCGCCGGGTGGTCATCGATCAAAACGGTGTTCGGCCTCGAGCCGTGGTACATCGGGACCATCTTCGGGCTCTTCCTCCTCGGAGCGTCGACGACCAAGGACTTCGCCGACATGGAAGGGGACGCGCGCGGCGGCTGCCGCACGCTGCCGATCATTTACGGCGTCCGCCGCGCCGCGTGGATGATCTCCCCGTCGTTCGTGATCCCGTTCCTGATGATCTCGGCCGGGGCATGTGCCGGCGTTCTGACCGGCAGCTTCCTGCTGCTGCAGCTGCTCGCGGTGGTGATGACCGGCTACGGCCTGTATGTCTGCTACCTGATGCTGCGGCGGCCCGAAGAGCTCGCGGTGGAGGAGAACCACGTCTCGTGGGCGCACATGTATCGCATGATGTTCGTCGCCCAGATCGGCTTCGCGCTCGCCTACCTTCTTTAGTGCGGCGGGTCTGAAGACCCGCTCTACCTTTAGTGCGGCGGGTCTGAAGACCCGCTCTACGAACCGTATGCGGCGGGCCTGAAGACCCGCTCTGCGACCCCTTCCGCGGGACGAAATTCAGAACACGCGCAGGCCGTCTTTAGAACGGCGTGAGTGTGATAGG
>JABFWM010000273.1 GCA_013362195.1 Acidobacteriota bacterium | reverse complement strand
GGTGAGGCCGGTGATCTTGGCCGCGCCCGCCACTGTCAGTTCCATGCCGACCACCAGGCACTCCGCCACCTCTCCGGGCGGGTCGCAGAGCACTTCGTTGGACCCGGCAATGTGGTCATCGAGGTCCCAGCCCGACGCTCCGTCCACGAAGCGGTACTTGTTCCGGAGGTCGTTGAAGTTGAGGGGCACGTTCGGCAGCGCGAGCAGGCCCAGTTCGACGAACTCCGGCAGGCCCCATCCGCGCAGCGTGATCCAGTCGAAGCCGTAATCGCCGAAGAACTTGTTGCTGCCCTCGGACATCAGCATGACGTCGTCGCCGCCCTCGCCGAAGTGGTTGTCCTGTCCCGGACCGCCGCCGAGGACGTCGTCGCCGCCGATCGGGCTCAGTCCGGCCAGCAGGTCGAACACGTTGCCCTCGTCGCCGAACATGCCGCCGTCGTGGCCGTCGCCGTCGAACAGCCAGTCGTCGCCGAAGCCGCCGAAGATCGCTTCGGCGCGCATCGAGCCGTCGACCATGACGTCGTTGCCCGGGCCGGCGAAGTGTTCGCACCCGTCGTTCGCGCAGAGCAGGAAGTCGTTGCCATCGGCGCCAATCATGATGTCGCCGCCGAAGCCCGGTCCTGAGCTCAGCGCATCGTTGCCGGGACCGCCCTTCAGGACGTCATCGCCGTTGCCGCCGAAGAGCACGTCATCGCCCTCTCCGCCGTGCAGCGAGTCGTTGCCCTCGAAGCCGTCCAGGCGATCGTTGCCGCCGTTGCCGTACATCGTGTCGTCGCCGACGTCGGCGATGAACTTGTCGGCCCCGATGGTGCCGTCGACCTCGACGTTCTTTCCGGTGTGGAGCGGATCGAAGAACATCTTGGTGCCGTCGGGCAGCGTGAACATCGACATGCCGCCGCCGAGATCGACGGTCGCGGTGCCGGTGAAGTCTTCGAGGTCGAAGATGAAGTCGGCCGTCTTGAAGATCACGTCCATGCCGCCCGTGAAATCCGTGTTGCGGCGGATCAGTTCGGCGAAGGAGTTGCCTTCGAGCTGGTCGCGGAAGTTCAAGCCGTCGGTGCGCTGCAGGTAGTAGAAGCGGTCGCCGTCCTGCAGGTTCTCGAGCTGCTTCTCGAACACGAAGTTGAACGTCGAGCCGAGCAGGCCGCCGAACACCGCCTGGCGTTCCGCCAGGCCGCCGACCCAGAAGTCGACGTTGTCGACACCGCTCAGCGTCGCGTCCTGGAACATGAACGGACCGTTCGCGGCGATCAACGTCGTCGCGGCGGCGCGCTTGGCGGCCATCGTCGTCGCGCTCGTGATCGTCGGGTCGGTGCCGTAGGCGGCGACGAAGTTCACCAGCGAGGCCTGGTGCTTCAGGCCGAGGCCGAACTCGAACCAGTTCGGGTACGGCTTCAAGGCCGCATCCTTCGTCGCCGCGAAGAACTGCTTGCGCGCGACGTTCAGGGACGGGATGCCTTCGCTGCGGCCGCGGGCGAGGTTGATCGCGCCGAGGTCGAGCGGGAGGCCGAGGAGCTGGTTGCGCACCGACTCCGTGATGAACTCGTCGAGCTCATTGCCAACCTCGCGCGAGAGGCCGCGCACGATGCTGCCGGCCGCCTTCTCGGCCGTCAGCACGCCCGCCGGGCCGCCGTCGTTATAGGCCAGCGGATTGAGGAAGGCGTTGAACAGGCGGATGTCGTTCTGCGACTCGACGCCGTTGATCGTGTTGATGCGGGTCACGACCTCCGGCAGCATCGAGTGGCCGAGCCGGTAGACGGTGTGCGCGAATTCCGCCGAGATCGCGCCGTTGATGGACGTGATGCCGCCCAGGAACGGGTTGATCAGCGGCTGCATCGTGCGCGCGAACTCCTCGAACACGAGGTGCTGATACTGCATCTCGGTCGCGAAGCGCGCCGCCTGGAACAGGCGTTCGCCGTAATCCCAGCCCGACGCCGCATGCACGGCGTGCCACGCGACGATCTCCGCGGGCGTCAGCAGCGCGTTGATGCGGCGATCGATGTCGTGCGCCAGGCGGTTGTGCTCCGAGTGGAAGATCTGGTGCACCATCGACAGCGCGATGTTCTCGTTGCCGCGGCCGTCACCGGTGATCATGTGCAGGCCGAGCAGCTCGTCGTCGTAGGTGCCGGGAGGCTGCACGCCGGTCCGGAAATCGGTGGTCGTCGTGTCCGCGTCGGGCACGAGCCCGGGCGCCGGCACCGCGTTGTGGGCGATGTCGTTGAGGAACGCGTGGCCGGTCCGGAGCGCGTCGGCGGGGACGGGCACGCCGAGGCCGGCGTTGGCGGCCGGATTACCCTCGACGAGAATGTTGCCGCGGCGCACCATCAACGGGAAGCCGTTGGGACCCGGCCGGAAGTGGCCGTACGGATCCGTGATGATGAGCGGCACGTCGAACACGTCGGCGTCCACGAGCTGGATGCCGAGCAGCGTCCTCGCCTGCGCCTTCACCTCGCTCCAGTTCGCGATGTTGCAGATGTTGTCGCCCGGCGTGAGGGTGGGCCGCGGCGCGCAGAAGCCGCCGTCGAGGACCTTGCCGGTCTGCACGGGCTTGCCGGTCGCGCTCAGCGCGTACTCGCGCAGGAACACCTGGTGCGAGGGATGCGACGTGTAGGTCTGGTTCTGATCGACCCACGGCGTCGTCGTGTTCTGCTGCTCCTGGACGTCGTCGAGGCTCTCGTCCTGCGGGGTCGCGGGATCGTCGCCGACCACGCCGTCGGGCCCGGGCTGGTTCGTGCCGCGCGCCATCACCATGAAGCGCTGCTCGACCGGCAGGTCGTCGGCCGTGCCTAATATGCCGTCGGGCCCGAGGACGAGCGGGTCGTCATTCTTGAGCGGGATGAGCACGGTGCCGCCGCCCTTCGTCACGAGGTCGAGGCCGTGATCGAAGAACTGGCCGAAGAACGTGAACATCAGGTTGAACGGCGCCGACAGGCCGAAATCCGGGGTGATGTTCGGGATGAACAGCGCACCGGTCACCGGATCGGGCGCCGTCGTGCCCGAGCACACGAAGCCGCCCGAGCCGCACGGGTTCTGCGCCGCCGCGAACGCCGCGGGGTTCGCGGCGGTCTGATCGACGATCAGGTTGGTGATCAGGCGCGGCTGCGAGTCGGCGACGAAGCCCTTCTTCTGCGCGTACGACGTCGCCTGACCCGCGACCTGTCCGCCCGGACCATCCGGATCGAACGGGAGGGTTTCTGCGGACCGGTACACCGGCGTCAGCAGGCGGGGGAACACCAGGTCGGCCTGGCCGAACTGCGTCTGACCCGTCACCAGGTTGTTGAACGAGCCGTCAACGGTGCGGAGCCCGACCGGCAGCTGCGGATTGTGGACTTGATTCGGGCCCGGTCCGAGCAGCGTTCCGCCGGCCGCGTGATCCTGCGCGACGAGGATCTGCTGGTAGATGAATCGCAGGTCGCCGGCGTCGATGTTGAACCCCTGACTGACCGGCGCCACCTGCTGCTGCGCGTGCACGGTCCGGGGCTGCATCAGCAGCAGCGGACCGCCGTTGGTCATGATCGACAGCGCGATCATGACGACGAACGCGACCGGGCGCGCCCAGCGTGCACGACGACATCTAAACGTTCTCGACACTCTCATGATTGCCTCCCGCCACTCGGCGTTGCTGCACACGAACACCGGCATCGGACCTGACCGTGGGTCGACATCGGAGCCCTCCTCTCCGTCGTTGATCTCTGCGGCTCACCCGCACTGGCACGCGCACCGACGAACCGCTGGAGCGCACCGGGCCGCGGCACACCTCCAGCCACGCGACTCGCGCACGAGCGAGCCGATCTGGGTAGCGCGCGGCGAGGCGCGCTACGACAACGCTCAGGACGCCTGGGGTGCTTACGGCGGCGGCGCCCGCAACAAGCGGCGCCCGACCGGATGCCTGTCAGCGTGTTTGAAAATGAGGGGAATCAGGGCGGCGCTGCCGCCAAGGGCCGGCACGGCCAACGATGCGGCGCCGGCGCGAGAGGACGCGACGGGTGTGCGCGCAGGCCGCGTGCGGCGGCGTCGCGCCGGATGACGTGAGGAAAAGGATGCGGGTCGCGCAGTCGGGTGCGAACGCGGCGGGCCGCGGTCGAGCGGTGCCGCCGTCACGCGGGCCAGGCACGTGAAGGTGCCGCCCTGAACCGCCGATCCGACCGCCGTGCTATCGAGGTGATGACCGTCGACGGCCGCCGCGGGTACGGGCAGCCCGTCGTCGTCATCGTCCTCCTCGCTGCTGAATGGATCCAGATCGAACGCCGCGGGCAGCCACTGGTGCGGCACGTCGTCCGGCGCCGCGCTGACGTGCTCGAACGCGGCGTCGGCGCCGAACGCGCTGTCGGCGCCGAACACCGGGTGCACGCCGCGCGACGTGGTCGTGCGCGCCGGCGCACGGCGCGCCGATTGCGGCGACGCCTGTGCTGGTGCCGGCAGGCCGCACAACAGCAGCGTCGAGACGAGCGCGACGAAACGCCAGTCGCCCAGCGTGGCCTTCAAAAGGCAACCCCCGAAAACTAGTTGTGACCGGGAACAGGAGAACGAGCGTGACTGTAGGGCCCGCGGCGCGTATTGAAAATGGCTAATTAGTGGGGGGAATTGTTTACGGACAGGCAGAAGTCTGCCGGCGGCGCGATGTCATCGTGCCCGTGCACGTGATCGACGGCGGGAAGGGCGGGCGCATTGGACCCGGCCCTCGTTGACGGGGGACTCGTCTCCGGGGTGCTTTCTCATTTCGACGAGCGCGAGCCGTCAGCGGTCTGGCGTGGCCGCGCCGTCTGCGGGAGGCTGCCACCACTGATGTGTGGTCGTCAACGTGCCTGCCCCGCGGGCCTGGAACGTGTCTTCGGGATTGAACGCTTCGAGGACGTTGACGACCTGGCCACGGCTCGGATGGCTGGTCGGGGCTGTGAAGTCTCCTTCCGCGGCGACTCCACGCGCGAAGTCTGCGTCACGGCAGATTTCTGCCGTGGATACAATAATTTCCGGCGACGCTATATTTCGGGTACGGCTATCATCCCCTTGTAGTCAATGCGCCCCGTTCGCCTCGCCACGATCGGCGCGGCTGCTTGCGGCTATCCCACCAGTGTGTCCCTCCGCAAGCTCGTGAGTGGCGCGTTCGTTATCCCCTACGGCGATTCATCGCAGGCGGTGCCGGCCGCAGAACCCGCAGACTTCGGAGGAACGCACCGATGATCCACCCCAGCGCACGATCGAACCGGCGGCTCCAGCCGGCCGTATCGTGCATGGCCTGCCTGCTGGCGCTCCTCAGCGCCACCGTGGCAGACGCGCAGACGGCCTACGTGGCAAATGCCGATACCAACGCCGTGACCGTGCTGGATACCGCAACCAACGCCGTCACCGCGACCATCGCCGTCGGGATCGCACCCAGAGAGGTGGCGATCACTCGGGACGCAACGCGTGCCTTCGTCGCAAACACGGGATCGAATTCGATTTCTGTGATCGACACCGCCAGCCAGTCCGTCACCGCGACGGTCGCCCTGCCCGACTCGCCGAACAGTCTCGCCGTCGGGCCGGCGGGCGATCGCCTCTATGCGCTCGGTTCGAGCGGCGTGCTGCACGTCGTCGATACCGCGAGCAACTCGGTCCTCGCATCGCTGCCGGTCGGGGCAGGCTTCGGAGAGATCGCCGTCACCCCTGACGGCTCCCGGCTCTTCATCGCCTCGACGAACATCACCGTCATCGACACGGCCACGGACGCGATCGTCGCGTCGTGCGCACCGGAACAGACGGCGGTGCCGGGCGTCTCGAACGTCGCCGTCGGCGTGGCGATCTCGCCCGACGGGGCGCGCGCGTTCGTCGGCGTGGTGAGCTATTCCTATGACATCACCGGTTTCCGCGTCGACGGCAGCCTGGCCGTCGTCGATACGGCGACCACGACGGTGACCCAGAGCATCCCTCTCTATTCGCAGCCGGGCCCCATTGCCGTGACGGCGGACGGCAGCCGCGTTTACGTTGGCATCAAAACGTACTGGGCGAACACGCTGTATGGCGCAGGGTTCCTTCCGGGCCGCTGGGCGGCCGCCATCGATACAGCCACCGATGCGGTCGTACAGTGGATCGATCTGGGCGCGGATGGCGCGACGTGGGCCCAGCAGCATACGCCGGCAGGGCTGGCGGTGACGCCGGATCGCAGCGGCATCTACGTCTCGATTCCGAATGGCAATTCCGTCGCGGCGATCGATGCCGCGACCAACGCGATCAGGGAGTTCATCGCCGTCGCCGGCGGGCCGGCCGGTGTTGCGGTCACGCCGAACGCCGCAGCCAAGCCGAAGCCGTTCGTGATCGACGCCGTGGACGACAACCCGGCGACGCCACTGCCGGCCCAGGCCGGCGGGCGCGCGCTGGCCAGCGTGCTCGCGAACGACACGCTCGGCGGTGCCGCTGCGGCAATCGGCAACGTGACGCTGGCGCTGGTTTCGGCGAGCGATCGGGGCATCACGCTCGCGCCGGATGCTGCGGTGTGGGTGTCGGGCGACGCGGCGGTCGGGGCACACGCGCTCACGTACGAGATCTGCGAAGCGGTCAACCCGCAGAACTGCGACCGCGCCACGGTCACCGTGTCGGTGCGCGCGCCGTTCGCGATCCATGCGAACGCCGACGCCGGCGCCGGGTTCGCGGGGAGCGTCGCCGTCGCAAACGTGCTCGCGAACGACACGCTCGACGTCGACGTCGCGTCGTTGAGCAGCGTGAGCCTGTCGCAGGTGTCAGCCGACACCGGCGTCAGTCTCTCTGCCGATGGCAGCATCGTCATTGCTCCGGGCGTGGCGGCTGGCGCGCGCGCGCTCGTCTATCGCATCTGCGAGCTGGCAAGTCCCGCGAACTGTGACGTCGGCAATGTCGTCGTGACGATTGCCGCGCGGGCGATTCACGCCCAAGCCGACGCCGTCAACGCCCCGCGAACCGGCGGTGCGGCGGTGGCGAACGTGCTGGCGAACGACACCCTCGAGGGTGCGCCGGTCACCACCGCGACGGTGGTGCTGGCCACGCTCTCATCGACGACCGCCAGCGTCTCGCTCGATGCGGCGACCGGCGCGGTGTCCGTCGTGCGAGGAGCGCCGGTGGGCCCGCAGACGCTCGTCTATCGCATTTGCGAAGCGGCGAGTCCTTCGAACTGCAGCGACGCGGCGATCACCGTCAACGTCGCTCCCTATGTGCTGGCCGCAGCGGCGGATCGCGCCCGTGCGTCGTCGAAAATGGCGACGACCGGCGTCGTGAACGTCTTGCTGAACGACACCATCGGCGACATGCGCGCCACTTCGGCGAACGTCACCGTCTCGCTCGAGGCGCTCTCGCCCTTGAACCGGCAGATCCGGCTCAATGCCGATGGCACCGTCGACGTGCTCGGGAAATCGAGCGGCGGAACGTTCTCGCTGCTCTATCAGATCTGTGACGTCGACACGCCCGCGAACTGCGCTCGGGCGACGCTGACGCTCGATCTGAGCGGGAAGTAGCTCCGGCCCATGCGAGGGCGGTGGAGACCGAGGATATGGTCTCCGCCGCCCCACCGTGCCGTGCAAATCTGCGCAAGTTCGACTTCGGCGCGTCCGGGATGGCCGCGCCGGAATATTTATTGCTTCGTCCGCGCCCATGGTCCGCCGACGGAATCTCCTGTCGAGCGTTCTCCTGATCGCCGCTATCGCATGCAGCGCCTGCGCCCGGCAGGAGGCGCGTCTTCAGCAACATCGCGAGAAGTTCGAGTCGCTCGGCGCCTCGACGAAACTGATTGGCGAGGCGTGGCTCGCCGGCCGTGTGTCCCGCACCTACACGACCACGGCGCTCGAGCGGATCTATCTGCTCGTCGAGCAGGAGCGGCAGACGCTGGCCGCGCAACCCGCGACGCTCGCCGATTCCCGCGGCGCGACGTTGTCGCAGGCCGCGGAGCGGCTGTCGCGCGACATCGCGGCGATGCTGCAGAGCGTCAGGGGCGCTGACGGCGCCTCGGTGCGCCGGCAACTCGCCAGCGTCCCGATTGCGCCGCGGGAGCCGCAATGAGCGCCATCGTCGATCTCGTGCTCGGCATCGTGACGAGCATTGGCGGCTTCGTCGAAGTCGGCTCGATCTCGACGGCTGCCCAGGCCGGGTCCGAATTCGGCTTCCAACTGCTGTGGGCGATCGCCGCGGCCACGATCATGGTGGCGATCCTCGTCGAGATGTCGGGCCGCCTCGCCGCCGTCAGCAAACGCTCGGTCGCCGCGGCGGTGCGCGAGCGGTTCGGCATCCATTTTCAGGTGGTGCCGCTGACCGCGGAATTGCTCATCGACACGCTGCTCCTCGCGGCAGAAATCGGCGGCGCCGCGATTGCCGTCAAGCTGCTCACCGGCGTCGGCTTCCAGTGGTGGATCCTGCCCGTCGGCATGGCCGCGTGGCTCGTGCTGTGGGGATGTGGATTCAGCATCGTCGAGTACGGTCTCGGGCTGCTCGGACTGGTGACGTTGTCGTTCGTGGTCTCCGCCTGGCAACTGCAGCCCAACACCGCCGATCTGGGCAAGTCGCTGCTGCCCTCGCTGCCAGACCATCACTCGTCGCGGTACGCCTTTCTCGCGGTGAGCATCCTGGGCGCGACGGTGAGCCCGTACCTCCTGAACTTCTACGCGTCGGGTGCGATCGAGGAGAAACTCACCGAAGGCGAACTCTGGGTCAACGGCCTGACCGCCTATCTCGGCATGTGCTTCGGCGGTGTGGTCTCGATGGGCGTGCTCGTGACCAGCGCCATGGTCCTGCAGGCGCACCACATCGTCGTCGACTCGTACGAGCAGGCGGCGCTGATGTTCGTGCCCGCGTTCGGGCGCTGGGCCGTCACGCTCTTCGCGGCGTCGCTCGGCGTCGGGTGCTTCGGCGCCGCGGTCGAGCTCGCGTTGAACGCGGGTTATACGGGCGCGCAGGTCTTTGGATGGTCCTGGGGCGCCAACACGCCGCGCCGCGAGGCCGCGCGGTTCACGGTCGCGTTCACCGTCGTCCTCGTCAGCGCGGCGGTCATCGGTCTGCTCGGCGTCGATCCGCTGCGGCTGACGATGATATCGGTGGCATTGACGGTCGTGATGATGCCCGCCGTCGTGCTGCCCTTCCTCGCGCTGATGAACGATCCCAAGTACGTGAAGGACCATACGAGCGGCGCCATCGGCAACGCCCTGCTGGCTGCGCTCACCGTGCTGGCGTGTCTGCTCGCCATGGTCGTGATTCCGCTCGAGATGCTGGGAGGGTGAATGGATCTCGTCCGCGACCTGCTGGACAAGAAGGTCGTCGATCGGAACGGACGGGAAATCGGCCGCGTCGACAGCCTCGTCCTCGAAAATGGCGTCAACGCGCCGGTCCGCGTCGCCGCGCTTGAAATCGGGCCCGCCGTCCTCGCGCATCGGCTGCACCCGGTTCTCGGACGGTGGATCGCCGCCTTCGAACATGGGTGCGGCATCGACGAGGGGCGGCCGATGCGCGTGGCCATCGGCGACGTGCTGGAGATCGCGGATCACGTGAAGATCGATCGTTCGTTCGGCGAGACGCCGGCGGCGACCGTCGAACTGTCTCTGCGTCGATGGATCCGGAAGATTCCGGGATCGTCATGACACGCCGGGCCGCTGATTCATCGGACGATGCGACCGGGCGCGAGCTGCGCCTCGATCGACTGCTCGGTCGGCAGGTGCGTACAATCGACGATCGGCCGATGGGACGCCTCGAAGAGTTCCGCGTGGACAAGAACGAACGCGAACTGACGATCACGGAATATGTGATCGGCGCCGCTGGTCTCTTCGAGCGCCTGGGCGTCGGCGTGCGGCTGCTGCTGGGGCAGCACGTCGGCGGCTACGTGGCCCGCTGGGATCAGCTCGATGTGACCAATGCCGATCGTCCGCGGTTGACGTGCGCGATCGAAGATTTGCGCCGGCTCTGACGCTGAAGGTTGCGCCGGACGCTTCGGTGCGAGCCGCGCAGTAACGCAGCCGCAGGCGCAACAGCGTCCTGGTCAGCCCCGGTGCGCTACATCGCCGCGGACGTGTTGCGCCGTGCATCCGACTTCGACGTCACCTGCCGCCGATGCGGGCTCCGGCCGTGCTATCACGCGACGTCAGCCTCTCCCCATCGCCGCGGCACCTCACCTCGGTTTGCTCCGCGTGCCGGAGGTCTTCTTGCGTGCGCGCGCCGCGCCGGCCCGGGCCTTCGTCGATGGCTTTGGCCGCTTCCTGGCGCCGACGTGTTCCGGCAGCGTGCGGCCGCCGGTTTCGCGGTTCCACTCTTCGAAGGTCTGGTTGGAGATTTTTCCTTCCACGAGGAGCTGCGCGAACTTGCGGCGATGCGCCTGACTCTTGAATGGCATGGTCCTCCCTCGTCTCGCGTCGCGTTGCGACTTTCGTCTACGGACCGAAGCACACACGTGTCCCGCCGCAGCG
>JABFWM010000655.1 GCA_013362195.1 Acidobacteriota bacterium | reverse complement strand
GCAGACGCCGCCCGCGCAGCAGCCGCCGGCGCAGGGCACCTCGCAGCCGCCGGCCACACCGGCCGGCCAGCAGCCCTCGCAAGCGGCGTCCTCGAGCCGCTCGTTCTCCGCCGACGCGGGCATGTTCTTCAACAACATCCGCCCCGACAAGACCGCCGACTTCGAGATGATCATGGGGCGCGTCAAGGAAGCGCTGGCCAGGAACCCCGATCCGATCCGCAAACAGCAGGCGGCGAGCTGGAAGGTGTTCAAGGCGGTGGAACCCGGCGCGCCGCTCGCCGACGGCACGCGCGCCGTGCTCTACGTGTTCGTCCTCGATCCGGTGGTGAAGAGCGCGGATTACACGCTGACGAAGATCCTGTCGGAGGCCTTCCCGAGCGAGGTCCAGGAGCTCTACACCAAGCTGGTCGCCTGTTATCCGCCACAGAACGGTCAGAGCATCGTCAACCTGCAGCCGGTCATCACCATGGCCGGGGCCGCAACGGCCGGCGGCAAATAGGCCACGACAAAGACACGCCGACAGAGGCCACAGAGCAACGCAGACAGAGGCCACAGAGCAACGCAGACAGAGGCCACAGAGCAACACAGACAGATTCGCCACAGCACAACACAGAAGAACAGCCGGTCCGCTCGTTCTTGTGGCCTGCTGAAACACGCCCGGCGTTGGGTGTGGCTGTGTTCTTCTGTGGCCTGTCCGAGCACGCCTGATCTTGTGTGTGGCTGTGTTCTTCGGTGGCCTGTCCGGAACACGCCTGATCTTATGTGTGGCTGTGTTCTTCTGTGGCTGACCGAAACACGCCTGGCCTTGTGTTTGGTTGTGTTCTTCTGTGGCCTGTCCGAACACGCCTGATCTTGTGTTTGGTTGTGTTCTTCTGTGGCTGACCGAAACACGCCTGGCCTGTGTTGCGCTGTGTTCTTCTGTGGCTGACCGAAACACGCCTGATCTTGTGTTTGGTTGTGTTCTTCTGTGGCCCTCGTTAGAACTTCAGATTGATACCCGCATAGAACCGCTGCACGGTGGAGTGGAGCGGCGTTCCCTTCAGCGTCATCACCCGGTAATCGAAGCGCAGGCGGAGCGGACCGGCGAGGCTCATTTTCACGCCGCCGCCGACGTTGACGCCGACGTTCGTTTCGGACTGGTTCGTCACTGACAGCGTCTCGCGGTAGACGCCGCCGCCCGCGGTCGCGTAGGGCTGGAAACCGGCAATGGCAAACGGCGTCTGCACGAGGCCGTTGAACATGAACGTGCGCAGCCGGGGCGCGACCTCCCTGGCCTCGAGGTTCTCGCTCGAGTTGGCGTATTCGAACTCGAAGCCGACGACGAGCAGCCCCGTGCCGACGGCGAATCCCCGGAGCGGATGATTCGACGGGGTGGCGTTGACGCCAAGGAACGCCGTCAAATCCGCGCGGGCCGGTGCTGCGGAACAGAGAAGCAGGAACATCGTCGCCGCGCCGATGAGTGAGAGTCGCATGCGCATGGGGGCATCGTACCATCCCCGAGGTGCGAGGCGCGATGTGCGAGGGGCGAGCGGCGAAGGGCGAGGGGCGCACGGCGAAAGGCGAGCGGCGAAGGGCGAGCGGCGCGCGTCGAGCGACGCGCTGGGCAACCGCCCCTCGCCCCTCGCACCCCGCCCGTCGCCGCTCGCCCTTCGCCCCTCGCTCCTGATACTCTCGTCTCGATGGACTTTCGTCCTACGGAAGAACAGGCGCTGCTGCGCCGGACGGTCCGCGAGTTCGCGGAGAGCGAGATCCGTCCGCACGTGATGGAGTGGGACGAAACGCAGCATTTCCCGATGGAGCTGCTGCCGAAGCTGGCCGCGCTCGGGCTGATGGGGATCCAGTTTCCCGAGTCGTATGGCGGCTCGGCCATGACCGCCGTGGATTACTGCATCTGCATCGAGGAGATCGCGCGCGTGTGTCCCGCGATCGCGCTGTCGATTGCCGCCCACAACGGCCTCTGCACCGCGCACATCGCGATGTTCGGCACCGACGCGCAGAAGACGCAGTACCTGCCGCGGCTGATTGGCGGCGAGGTGCTCGGCGCCTGGGGTCTGACCGAAGCCAGCGCGGGCAGCGACGCGGCGGCGATGCGAACGACCGCGGCGAAGCAGGGCGCGTGCTGGGTCCTGAACGGCTCGAAGCAGTTCATCACGCACGGCGGCATCGGCGGCATCATGGTCGTGATGGCGATCACCGATCGCAGCAAGGGCCATCGCGGCATCTCGGCGTTCGTCGTCGAGCACGGCGCGCCGGGCATGCGCGCCGGCCGGAAGGAAAACAAGCTGGGGATGCGCGCCAGCGACACCAGTGAAGTCGTGTTCGAAGACTGCCGCGTGCCCGCGGCCCAGATGCTCGGCGAGGAAGGGCAGGGGTTCATCAACACGCTGCAGGTGCTCGACGCCGGACGCATCGGCATCGCGGCCCTCTCCGTCGGCCTGGCGGAAGGGGCGTATCAGGCGGCGCGCGCCTACGCGCTGGAGCGGCGCCAGTTCGGGCAGCCGATCGCGCAGTTCCAGGCGATCCAGTGGAAGCTCGCCGACGCGGCGACGAAGATCGAGGCGTCGCGCCTGCTCACATATCGCGCCGCCTACCTCAAGGACCTCGGCGTCCGCACGACCCGCGAATCGTCGATGGCCAAGCTGTACGCGAGCGAAGTCGCGGTCCGCGTCGCCGAGGACTGCGTGCAGATCCATGGCGGCTACGGCTTCGTCAAGGACTATCCCGCCGAGAAGTATTTCCGCGACGTCAAGCTGCTGACCATTGGCGAGGGCACGAGCGAGATCCAGCGGCTCGTGATCGCGCGGCAGTTGCTGGGACAGTGAGCGACTCGACGACCACGCCGGCGCGCCTGCCGCTCTCCGAGCGCGTGCTGCACGGGGACGCGCGTGCCGTCGCCCGCGCGATCAGCCTGATCGAAGACGAAGCGCCCGAAGGCGCCGATCTCGTGCGCCGCATCTTTCCGAGCACGGGCCGTGCCTACCTGGTCGGCGTCACCGGCGCGCCGGGCGCCGGCAAGAGCACGCTCGTCGACCGCTTGATCGCCGAGCTGCGCGGACGCGATCGCACGGTGGGCGTCGTCGCCGTCGATCCGACCAGCCCGTTCAGCGGCGGCGCGATTCTCGGCGACCGCGTGCGGATGCAGGCGCACGCGGCCGACCGCGGCGTCTTCATCCGCAGCATGGCGACGCGCGGGCACCTCGGCGGTCTGGCGCGCGCGACCGGCGAGGCCGCGCTCGTCCTCGACGCCTCGGGCAAGGACGTGGTCGTCATCGAGACCGTCGGCGTCGGCCAGGACGAAGTCGACATCGTCCGCACCGCCGACATCTCGATCGTCACGCTGGTGCCGGGCAGCGGCGACGACGTGCAGGCGCTCAAGGCCGGCCTGATGGAGATCGCCGACATCTTCGTCGTCAATAAGGCGGATCGCGAGGGCGCCGATCGCACCGTCGCCTCGATCGAGGCGCTCCTCTCGCTCGACGCATTCGGGGCCGGGCGGTGGCGGCCGCCGATCCTGAAGACCGAGGCGACGACCGGCACGGGCGTGGCCGCGCTGGCCGACGCGATCGACCGGTTCCGCGCGCACATGACGCCGGTGCAGGGTGAACGGCGCCGTGCGCGGGCCGAGTGGCGCGTGCGCGAGCTGCTCGCGCTGCGCTTCGTGCAGCACGTCCACGACCGGATCCTGTCACCGGGCGAGTTCGACCGCTATCTGGATCGGATTGCCGCGCGCGAGACGGATCCGTACACGGTGGCAGACGAGATCCTGCGCCGCGCGATGAACCCGGCGGCCGACCGCCCGGCCGGTTCCGCCGGCCACAGGAGCGAGCGAGCATGAAAGCCACGCTGGACCATGTCGGCATCGCGGTCGCCGATCTGCGCGAAGCCCTCGCGTTCTACCGCGACGCGCTCGGCCTCGAGATCGAAGCCCCGGAGGAGGTTGCGTCACAGCGGGTGCGCGCGCACTTCGTCCCGGCCGGCGGGGCGGCGCTGGAACTGCTCGAGGCGACCGCCGAGGATTCGCCGATCGCCAGGTACGTCGGGAAACGCGGTCCCGGCCTGCACCACATCACCCTGCGCGTCGACGATCTTGCCGCGGTGCTCGCGCGCCTCAAGGCGCACGGCGTCCGCCTCATCGACGACACGCCTCGCCCCGGCGCGCACGGATCGGTCGTGGCCTTCATCCATCCATCGAGCGCACATGGCGTGCTCGTCGAATTGACGCAACAGTCCGAGGCGCTCGAAGGCATCGATGGACGGTCGCAGGGGAATGATTGACGCGATATGAGACTCGGCGAGTTTGAGCTCACGCCGCTGCTCGACGGGTACATCCGGCTGGACGGCGGCGCCATGTTCGGGGTCGTCCCGAAACCGTTGTGGGAGAAGCGTGCGCCCGCCGATGACCGGAACCGCATCACGCTGGCGATGCGGCCGCTGCTCGTCGCCGCCGAGGGGCGCCTGCTGATCATCGACGCCGGCCTCGGTGACAAGACCGACGCGAAGTTCAACGATCTCTACGGCGTCGACCGTGCCGAGCATCTCGATGGTTCGCTGGCGCACGCGGGCGTCACCGTGCCGCAGATCGACCTCGTGCTCGCCACGCACCTGCATTTCGACCACGCTGGCGGCTGCACCTCACGCACCGCCGACGGGACGCTCCGGCCGCGGTTTCCGAACGCCCGCTATCTCGTGAACGGCGGCGAATGGGAGGACGCGACGCATCCGCACGAGCGCAACCGCGCGAGCTATCTCGTGGAGAACTTCGTCCCGCTCGTCGACGCCGGCGTCGTCGACTTCACCCGCGACGATCAGCAGATCCTGTCCGGCATCCGCGTCGCGCGCAGCGGCGGCCACACCCGCTGCCATCAGATCGTCTATCTCGAATCTCACGGACGCACCGCGGTGTTCACCGCCGATCTGATTCCGACGACGGCGCACGTCGACGAGCCGTGGATCATGGGCTACGACCTGTATCCGATGGAGACGCTGGCGTTCAAGAGGGCGTTCGTGCGCGAGGCCATCGACCGGGAGTATCTGATATTTTTCGAGCACGACCCGCAGGTCGCGGCGGGCTACATCCGCGAAACGAACGGCAGGAAGCGCGTGGAGGCGATCGCGTGACGGACGTGAGCATCGGGATCATCGGCGGCAGCGGGTTGTACGACATGGCGGAGCTGACCGATCGCGAAGAGCGGCGCCTCGAGACGCCGTTCGGGGACCCATCGGGTCCGTACGTGATCGGCACGGTGGCAGGCAAGCGGGTCGCGTTTCTCGCGCGCCACGGCGCCGGCCATCGCTACATGCCGACCGAGTTGAACTACCGCGCGAACATCTACGGGATGAAGCGGCTCGGCGTCGAATACATCCTGTCGGCGAGCGCGGTGGGATCGCTGCAGGAGCGCTACGTGCCGCAGCAGCTCGTGATCCCCGATCAGTTCTTCGATCGCACCAGGGGGCGCGTCAGCACCTTCTTCGGCAACGGCATCGTCGCGCACGTGGCGTTCGCGCATCCGGTGTGCGACCGCCTCGGCGCCGCCGCGTACGAGGCGTGCCGCGCCGCGGGCGCGACCGCCCACAAGGGCGGGACCTACGTCTGCATGGAGGGGCCGCAGTTCTCGACGCTGGCCGAGTCGAAGCTCTATCGCTCGTGGGGCATGGACTTCATCGGCATGACCAACCTGCAGGAGGCGAAGCTCGCGCGCGAAGCGGAGATCTGCTATGCGACGATCGCGCTCGTGACCGACTACGACTGCTGGCACCCCGAGCACGACTCGGTGACCGTCAACATGATCGTCGCCAACCTGGTGGCGAACGCGAAGACCGCCCAGGCGGTGATCGCGCAGACGATCTCGCGCCTCCCCTACGAGCGGACCTGCGGCTGCGCCGACGCGCTGAAGCACGCGATCCTGACGCGGCCGGACGTGATTCCCGAGCACACGAAGCGCGCGCTGGCGCCGATCATTGGCAAGTACGTGAAATGATCCAATTGTCACACATGTAGGGCGGGTCTTGAGACCCGCCGGACGCCGGGTCTTGAGACCCGCCGGACGACAGACCGGCAACCGATTACTGGCAACCGACATGTCCATCGTCATCACGGGTTCCATCGCCTTCGACTACCTCATGTCGTTCCCCGGGAAGTTCACCGAACACTTCCTGCCGGAGCACATGAACCGCGTCAGCCTCAGTTTCCTCGTCGACACGATGGACAAGCGGCGCGGGGGATGCGCGCCGAACATCGCCTACACGCTGGCGCTGCTCGGCGAGCGGCCGCGGCTGATGGGGACGGCGGGGCAGGACTTCGAGGAATACCGCCGCTGGCTCGAGGCCGCGCGCGTCGACACCTCGCTCGTCCGGATCGTGGCCGACAAGTTCACCGCGTCGTTCTTCTGCAGCACGGACGTCGAGAGCAATCAGATCGCCTCCTTCTATACCGGCGCGATGGCGAACGCGGGCGAGCTGTCGTTCCGCACCGTCGAGAACTGCCGGCTGGCGATCGTCTCTCCGAACGATCCCGGAGCGATGCTGCAGTACGCGGAGGAGTGCCGCGTGCTCGGCATCCCCTACATCTGGGATCCGGGCCAGCAGTGCGCGCGGATGTCAGGCGACGAGTTGCGCGACGGGCTCGAAGGCGCCGCGATCGTGATCTGCAACGACTACGAGTTCGAGCTGCTGCGGCAGAAGACCGGCCTCGACGAGGCGGCGGTCCTCGAACACACGGGCGCGCTGCTGATCACGCGTGGCGAGAACGGGTGCACGGTGAAGGAGCGCGGCGCGCCCGAAGTCGCCGTCCCCGCCGTGGTGCCCCATCGCATCGTCGATCCGACGGGCGTGGGCGACGCCTTCCGCGGCGGCCTCCTCAAGGGAATGGCGGTGGGCGCCGATCTGGAGACGTGCGCGCGGCTCGGAAGCGTGGCCGCGACGTATGCGCTGGAGCATCTTGGCGGTCAGAGCCACGCCTATACCTGGGAAGAGTTCCGCGACCGCTACGAATCACATTTTGGTGCGCTCGCGGGAATCGCCTGAATCGCGGATACTCCAGCCTCGTGGCCCGGCGTGGGTGCCGCGATGGCACATTCGGTAGATGCGCTACCGATGCTCGGTCGTTCGAGCGCGGGTGTCTGCCGGAGGATCGTGACGGGCGTGAGAAAAACACGGAACGTCCCTTGCAGCGTGCGCCCCGCGGAGGTTGCACGTCGTGAGACACCTCGCCCTGCTTGCCGCCCTCGTTCTCGCAGCTCCGGTGTTCGCGCAGGACAGACAGCCCGGCGACGTCCAGGTGCCGACGTTCCGCAGCGGCGCGAGCCTCGTCTCCCTGAACGTCACGGTCAACGACGGCAGCCGGTTCGTGACCGGTCTGCAGCCCGCGGATTTCGCGGTGTTCGAGGACGGCGTGAAGCAGGACGTGCGTTTTTTCGAGTCCACCTCCGTGCCGCTCGACCTCTTCGTGCTGCTCGACACGAGCGCCAGCATGACGGATCGGATGGACGTCGTGCATGAGGCGGCGATCGGATTCCTGAAGACGCTTCGCAGCGGCGATCGCGGCGCCGTCGTCGCCTTCAGCGACACGGTCACTATCGTGCAGCCGCTGACCGCCGATCGTCCGCTGCTCGAGAAGGCCATCGACGCGACGCGCGCCCACGGCGCGACCGCGCTCAACAACGCGATCTACATTGCGCTCAAGCAGTTCGGCCTGCAGGCGCGCGAGGACGGGCAGGTCCGCCGGCAGGCGATTGCCGTGCTGTCGGACGGCGAAGATACCTCCAGCCTGGTGACCTTCGACGATGTGCTGTCGCTGGCGCGGCGGATGGGGGTCAGTATTTACACGGTATCGCTGCAGTCAAAGTATGCAGGCCAGCGGCAGCTGCAGGACGGGACGCGCCGGTATTTCTCCGAGTCTGACTATTCGATGAAGATGCTCGCCCGCGAGACGGGTGCCCTCTCCTTCTTTCCTTCGCTCGCCACCGACCTCAAGGGGGTCTACGGGACGATTGCCGCGGAGCTCGCCAGCCAGTACTCGATCGGCTACGTGCCCGCGAACGCGCGCAACGACGGCCGGTTCCGGCGAATCGTCGTGCAGGTCCGGTCTCGTCCCGAGCTGAAGCCGCGTACCCGGCTCGGGTACACGGCGGAGGGCGAAACCAAGGCCGCCGTGGAGCATTCTTCGGGCGGACTCCAGCGCTGAACGTCGCGCGCCTCCTGCTCGCCGCCCTCGCACTCTGGGTCGGCGCCCTGACGATTGCGCCTGTGGCGATCGTGTCGCGTGTGCCCATCCTGTCGCGCGCCGCCGCATGCGTCTACGCGGCCGGCGGCTTCGTCTGCCATCAGCGTCCCGAACGATCGTTTCATCTCCACGGCCGGCCACTCGCCGTCTGCGCGCGATGCGCGGGCCTCTATGCATCCGCGCTCGCCGGCGGCATCGTCGCGCTGCTGGTCGGCGTGCCGCTCGTCTCGGCGCGGCGCGCGCGACTGTGGTTAGCGCTCGCCGCGGTGCCGACCGTCGTCACCGTCGGCATCGAGCTGGCGGGTGTGGCGCATCCGTCGAACACCATGCGCATGATCTCCGCGCTGCCGCTCGGCGCGATCGCCGCGTGGCTCGTGGTCGGTGAACTCTCGAGGCCACCTGAAGCGGGATGACGGAGAACGCCCGGCTTCCATCGCCGGCGCGACGCGCGCTTCGCGTGTTCTTTGGGCGCTGCGGTATCATGCGGTGATCGCATGGTGACGAAATCCACGGCAGCGGAGCGGACGCGCGCGTCAACCGAACCGGGCGTCCTCGCGCTCGTCATCGTCCTGGCATGGCTCGTCCCGGGAGCGGGCCATCTCTGGCAGGGCCGCCGGCAGAAAGGCGTCATCTTCCTGCTCGCGCTGCCGCTGATGTTCGTCACCGGCCTGCTGCTCGGCGGACGATTGTTCCCGCTCCAGTTGTCGGAGCCGCTCGTGTTCCTCGGCGCGATTGCCGACCGCGGGATCGGCCTTCCGTTCCTCATCGCGCGATTCATGGAGGCGGGCGCCGGGCTCGTGACCGCCGTCTCGTACGAGTACGGCAACACGTTTCTGATGACCGCGGGGCTGCTCAATTTTCTGGTGATCCTCGACGCGTATGACATCGCGGTGGGCCGCAAATGATCAGCCACTTCTGGACCATGGTGCTCTTCGCGGCGTTCGTCTCGGTGGTGTTCGCGGTGCTGTTGCGCGACGCGCCGCGCGAGCAGGTGAAAACCGGCGGCCTCATGCTCCTGGCGTTCGTGGCCGTCGCGTACGTGCTCGCCTGGCTGCTGTACCCGCTGCCGCTGTAGATGATTCGTCTCGCGTGTGAGCTGACGAACGACGGAGCGTGCGGATTTTTTGTTGTTCTTTTGTGTGCGTGAGCGATCGAAGGCCGTCAGGAACGACCACCGGCGTCCGGTTGTGATCGGTGGTCCGGCGTGACTGTATGACATTCGAGAACCTGCTGATCGATCGCGACGGGCCCGTGGCGGTCGTCACCGTCAATCGGCCGAAGGTCCTGAACGCGCTGAATACGCAGACGCTGGACGAGTTGCGGCGGGCGATCCTCGCGTTGAAGCACGACGACAGCGTGCGGGCGGTGGTGCTCACCGGCGCCGGCGAGAAGTCGTTCATCGCCGGCGCCGACATCAACGAACTTGCGGTGCAGACGCCGACGACCGGCCGCGAGCACGCGATGGCGGGCCAGCACGTGCTGGATCTGATCGAGCACATGGGAAAGCCGGTGATTGCCGCCATCAACGGCTACGCGCTCGGCGGCGGCTGCGAGCTGGCGATGGCCTGCACCCTGCGCATCGCGGCCGACACGGCCAGGCTGGGGCAGCCGGAGATCACTCTCGGGATCATTCCGGGCTACGCCGGCACGCAGCGGCTGGCGCGGATCATCGGGCGCGGACGCGCCCTCGAGCTGCTGCTCACCGGCGATCAGATCTCCGCGCCGGAAGCGCATCGGCTGGGGCTCGTGAATCGCGTCGTGCCGGCAGCCGATCTGATGCGCGACGCCCGGGCGCTCGCCGCGACGCTGGCGGCCAAGGCGCCGGTCGCGGTCCGCTACATTCTGGAGGCCGTGCACAAGGGCCTCGAGATGCCGTTTCCGCAAGCGCAGGTATTCGAGGCGACGCTCTTCGGTCTGGTCGCGAGCACCGAAGACATGCGCGAAGGGACGAAGGCGTTTCTGGAGAAGCGCAAGCCGGAGTTCCGCGGCAAATAGGATGCGCGCGATCGACGCGAACGAGCAACCGCGAGTGAGGTTGTAAGGGAGCCCGAGGGGCGACGCTCCTCAAATAGACATGTAGGCCGGGTCTTCAGACCCGGCGGTGCGGCGGGTCTAAAGACCCGCCCTACAACAAGCCGAGCGAGTACACGAGTGACCACGCGAACGGAGCGGGGCCT